>CAYVZJ010000029.1:0-31671 GCA_964456155.1 uncultured Sangeribacter sp. | reverse complement strand
TCAACCACTCAATAAAAAATGTCATGTACTGTAGCCGAAGGCATGTCCGTACGTTCGCGGACGGACCTTGTCCATAAGTTACTTCTCAACTATAACCTCTACAATGTGTAGTTTAATTTAGACCCCATTCCACAAAAATGTTAACGCTGTGTTCGAAATAACATGGGATTTTAAATGTTCGGAATATTTGCTTATTTTTGCAGTGGAAGACTAATTTAAATATTGTGATGATGATGGCAAAGTATACGGTTATTACGTTGGATAATAATGAGTTTCCGGAGGCGTGCGGGCGATTGGAGAGGGTGATTGCTACTTCGGGGTTTCGGCCGGAGTGTGTCATCGGTATTGAGAGCGGGGGGCGGTTTGTCGCTGAGAAGATATTTACTCAGATTCCTCATGAATATATCCGGTTGCAGCGACCATCAACTTCCGCTAAAACCGGGTTTGTCAAAACCATTATCCGGCTCTTACCTAAGACTTTGAATAATTATCTTCGCAAAGTGGAAGCACGAAGACTATCCGCAAAATTCAAACGTCTTGCATCTAAACCCGGCTATATTGAACAGCAAATCTCTCAAAAACTCAAATCCTTAGATATTCCGAATATCCGGCACTTTAACCGAATACTTATAGTAGACGATGCCATAGACAGTGGCATGACTATGGAAGCCGTCTGCCGTGCCATCTGCAAGGCTTACCCTGCGGTAGATATTCGTACCGCCGTAATAACTACCACCGAACCGAATCCTCTGCACAAACCCGATTACACCATCTATAACAACCGGACTTTAATCCGCTTCCCCTGGTCCGCAGACAGTTAGTTTACCCTAAAAATATCTTGATTACGAAATGTCACAGACCTCTTCAGATACAAAAACATCGATACGTCAATGGGCTGTAGTCACTGACCTTGACGGCACGCTAATCCGTGGAAATTCCCTTAAATGGATTCTAAAGGCAGGCCTGAAAAGGCTTCTCCGGCAAGGACGTATCCCCTCCTTTCTCGCGGTCATGATGCTCGGTGGCTTGGCGTGGACCAAACTGATAAGCCATGAAACAATGAAATACGGCGCTTTGCGACTCTTCGGCAATGACAAAAAATTACTGGATGAGATGCACAGCAAGGGTATAGAGCATCGAAATCAAGAGGTGCAAAAAATACTGGCCGACGCGGAAAAGCATGGCGACCGCATACTGCTCGCCTCCGCAGCCTCCGAAAGTTACATCCACCAATTATGGGACGGTGAAACAATAGCCTCACCCTTCGGAGGTCCCGACCTCAAAGGAAAAAGAAAATTGGAAGCAGTAAAGACGTGGCTCGAAGACAACAATCTTCAACTCAAAGCCTTCCTGACCGACCACTCCGATGACTTACCCCTCGCCGAGTATGCGCAAACCCTCGGGGCAACAATCTATCTCGTCAATCCTACACAAAAAAGCCAAGACCGGTTTGACGCTGCCGGAATCTCCTACAAATTAATTATGTAATCTCCAGTCGGTAATAATCGTTTCCGGTGATACAGTCTGTAGGTGAAGCATCAGCCAGTAATAGCGCCGACCGGCAGCATCATGAAATACTATAGGACGGTAGCGGCTCACCACCTTTCCACCCTCCGACGTCGTCACCTCTATCAATCCTCCCTCTTGCGCCACTGAGTCCATGAAATTTGCTATTGCCATGTTTCGGTAAATGCAACCGCCATGTTCCGCTGACACCCTCTTAGCCTCCTCTGGCAGGAAGCCACGCAGACGCGACGGAAGTATACGCAATTCTCCAACTCTCTCATCTTTTCCCATCTCATAAAGAGAAATGAAATGCAGTGAGTGGGAATCGTTAAGCACACGCACCGACGTCTTGAGAAGCGATAAATCCACACTCGGCGTCGTGACATCATAATAGACTTCTCCTGAAATAGATGTGGCATACTCCTGCATTACAGAGTTGTATTCTTCTGTAAGATGTATCTGCCTGTGTATTGAATAAAGCAGATGGCTACCCACTGATATCAATACGATAAAGGCTATAAAGGCCACTCCGCGCGGATTCAGTCGATTCAATCTGTCATACTCCGAAGGCAAGGAAAGAAGAGCAGTCATAGAATACAACACACAAGGCCAACCTGTCCGAGGACCGCTGTAAAACGCTGTCGCCACACACTCCGCAGCAACCGCCGATGTAAGCAGCAGCAACAGACGCGGACGGTTAAAATTACGTATCAGCGCCGGAATACTAAGCAATAACGCAACTACAAGAATAGCCAGCGACGGACCCAACTGAATGGCAAATTCCCACCCCGGCATCCGGACTACTGCCTCAAACATCCCCACACTCCGGGTCTTGAACGTAGCACCCGCAAATATCACCGACACACCGCAGGCCAGACAAAGCAACAGACCGAGCGACTTTAAAGGAAATCTCCTCGAATTCCACCACATTACAAGTATGGCCACGCACATTCCACACGCCACCGGCAACGCAAAACCCTCATGACACCACCCGGCAAAAAAAGCCACAACGCAACCGGCTGCATACTGACCCTCAGAAACACCTCGTCTTTCCCGCAGGAATATATCTATCGCCCACACAATCAACACACTGCTCAGCAGATAGTTGAGCATATAAGACGTGGCAAGCAGATAGTCATACCAGGGAAGCGCGATAAAAAAGAGAAATATTCCGCCGTAAGTCACCCATTTGTCAAAACCAGCCTGCAACACTCTCCGTATCCCCTCGATACTCAGAAGGCAAAGCACTCCGTAGATAAGAGCCGTCAATACACGAGGCAACATCATTATCGTCAAGGGAGCCAATAGATTGCCGAAACGAAACATATCGGTAATCACCGTGCGCCCCAACACTTCCGCTGACAGGGCGACACGCTCAGATAACGAGGCCGTCTCATATCCGGGAATCGAAAACCATAAGTCATCTGCCATCGGATAGGCTGACAGATAGAGCATCCCCATGAGCAGCGACAAGGCAACTGCCACTGTCCAATATATTCCTCTCCAAAGCTTCGAGTCGTTCATAACCGCAAAGATAATGAAAAATCACTCCTTTGGGAGTCAAATTACGGCAGATTTTTATTAATTTTGTAAGATATGGAGTATTTTGTCTCAGACCAACGGTTTCCTCTCGAATGTTCGGGCTCTTTGCCGGGCATCACGATAGCATATAATACTTACGGTACTCTCAATGCGGAGCGCTCCAACGCCGTATGGGTAATGCACGCGCTGACCGCCAATTCCGACGTGGCCGACTGGTGGCCTCATACCGTCGAGAAGGGCAAATTTCTCGACCCTGACAAGTATTTCATTATCTGTGCTAACGTCATCGGTTCATGCTACGGCTCCACCGGACCATGCACTCCCCTCAATGACGGCACTCCTCCGCTCTATGGCGACTTCCCTCGTCTTACAGTGCGCGATATGGTAGAGGCTCATCGCCTTCTCGCCGACCATCTCGGCATAAAGCGCATCGACACGATTATCGGTTCGTCATTAGGCGGCTTTCAAGCCCTTGAATGGCTCACGGCATATCCCGATATCGCCCGCCGTGCTGTAATATGCGCCACCGACTATCAATGCCGCCCCTGGCTCGCCGCTATCAACAAGGCCATGTATATGGCTATAGAGGCAGACAACGACCTCGGACGCAAGTCGCCCGATGCAGCAAGAAAAGGACTCGAGGCCGCACGTGCCGTCGCCCTGCTCAGTTACCGCAGCAACACAGCCTACGATATGACACAAGCCGACGACATGCCCGCACAGACCGACCCCTTCACCCGCCGCGCTCACTCATACCAGGCATATCAGGGCAAAAAATTAGCCGACCGTTTCGACGTCTACAGTTATCTGACCCTCTGTCGCAGTTCGGATACTCACAACCTCGCAAGAGGACGCGGCTCCTTCGCCGAAGCGCTCGGCAGAATAAAGGCCAAATGCCTCATTGCCGCCGTTTCCTCCGACATCCTCTTTCCCCCTCATTACCATAAGGAGATGGCGGAAATGATACCGGATAGTGAATTTCACATCATCGACTCCGAATTCGCTCATGACGGCTTCCTCATAGAGCATGAAAAACTCGACAATTTAATACAGGATTTTTATAAACGTACTGACCTCTCCGACAATCAGCTTAATGGATAAAAAGATCAATATAGGATTATTCGGTTTCGGAACCGTAGGCTACGGTCTCTACGAACTGCTCCGCGATGTGCCGGTGGCACGCATCGTCGCAGCATGCGTCCGCAATCCGGAAAAACATCGCCACCAGGCTCCCGGCCTCAATTTCACCACAGATTACGATGATATTTTCTCCAATCCGGAGATCAACTTCATCGTCGAACTAATCGATGATGCCGAGGCCGCATATCATATCGTAAAGACCGCTCTGCTGCGCGGGCTCCCGGTAGTGACCGGAAATAAGAAGATGCTTGCACATCACCTCCCCGAACTCATCGAGATACAGAAGGAGAACGGCACGGCTCTGCTCTATGATGCCTCGGCCTGCGGCTCAATACCCGTAATCCGTAATCTTGAGGAATATTATGACAACGACCTCCAGATTTCTCTCAAGGGTATCCTTAACGGTTCCTGCAACTTCATCCTCTCAAAGGTGTTCAACGAAGGAATGACTCGCAACGAAGCACTCCGACTGGCCACGGATGCCGGATTTCTTGAAAGCGATCCTACTCTCGACCTCGACGGATGGGACTCGCTCTATAAACTCGTCATCCTTGCAGTCCATGCTTTCGGCATTTACGTGGAGCCTGACAAAATCTTCACTTACGGCATCACCCACATGACCGACGGCGATATTCAGTTTGCCAACGAGAAGGAACGCCGCATCAAACTCATCGGCCACGCCGAGAAACTTAAAGACAATAAACTCATCCTCTGCGTGATGCCTCAACTTCTCTCGCGCAATAAGTATATCTACGGCGTGGAAGATGAATTCAACGGCGTCGTAATCAAGGGCTTCTTCTATGGCAAGCAATTCCTCGTGGGTCGCGGCGCGGGAGGTCACCCCACTTCTTCAGCCGTCCTCTCAGATATCATGGCCACACGATATGACTACCGCTACCGATATAAGAGAATGAACCGTCGGGACACTCCCGCATTTTCTAATGACATCTCTTTCCGCATATACCTCCGCTATAATGATCCTTCCGACATAGATTTGCTGCAGTTTGAAGAGATATCCGAGCGCTACGACTCGCCCGGATACAGATATGTAGTGGGGAAAGTAAGCCTCGCTCGCTTGCACGAGGTAAGAGATGAGATGGCACGCCGCAATCTTTTCGTAGCAGCATATCCTAACGACTGAAACTATGACACAAAACGATAACATATCTCACTCTGACCTTCAGGTCATCACCGAGCGTCTCATTGACGGCGGCAAAATCACTCGTGAAGAAGCCGACGCGCTCGCCCGCTTTGAAGATCTTGATGCCCTCTGTGACGCTGCCGACCGTATCTGCCGTCATTTCTGCGGCGACACAGTCGACTCCTGCTCTATCGTCAATGCACGAAGCGGACTCTGCCCGGAAGACTGCAAATGGTGCGCCCAGGCGTCACGTCATCACACCGGCTGCGACATCTATGAGTCGCTCCCTTACGAAGACACTCTCCGCGCCGCCCGATGCAACGAAAAAGAGGGAATAGGCAGATTTTCACTCGTCACTTCCGGACGCGCTCTTTCTGACAAGGATCTGGATAAGTTCTGCAACGATATCTCCCGACTATCCGAAGATACCGACCTCTATCTATGCGCTTCGATGGGCTTGCTCAACGAGGCCCAGATGCATCGTCTCAAGGAGGCGGGCATCAAGCGATATCACTGCAATATGGAGACGTCAGAGGAATTCTTCCGCACTCTCTGCTCTACCCATACCCCGGAAGATAAGCGGCGCACCATTGCCGCCGCTCGCGCTGCCGGACTCGACGTGTGCTCCGGTGGCATCATCGGTATGGGTGAAGATATGAGCCAACGTATCGATTTCGCTTTCGAACTCGCCGCTCTCGACGTCGACTCCGTGCCCATAAATATTCTCAACCCTATCCCCGGCACACCTCTCGCTGACACGCCGCTCATTTCCGAAGAGGATATTATTCGTACAGCCGCTCTCTTCCGCTTCATACTGCCGCAAAAATCCATCCGCTTCGCCGGAGGACGTATGCGTCTCTCTCACACCAGTCTGCTACGAATGATGCGAGGCGGCGTCAACGGCGTGCTCATGGGTGATATGCTCACCACTGTCTCCAACACCGTGGCCGACGACCGCCAACTCTTCCAGGAAGCCGGCTGGAAATTCTGAATCAACTCAATTGCCGGAAATATACAGAAGACCTCTGACGTTACATTTTTTGTAAACACAGATATAAATAAAAACGACTTAGATAACATCAAAATATGCAGATATCTGTTGTAGTCCCTCTCTATAATGAGGATGAATCCTTGCCGGAACTCGCCGCTTGGATCCAACGTGTGATGACGGAGAATGATTTCACTTACGAGATTATTTTCGTCAACGATGGCTCTACCGACCGTTCTCAGGAGGTGATACGCTCTCTCGCCGCTGACAATCCGGCGATACACTCCATCGCATTTGCAAGAAACTACGGCAAGTCACCGGCTCTCAACGAGGGCTTCAAGAAGGCCACCGGTGATGTAGTCATCACTATGGATGCCGACCTGCAGGATTCTCCCGACGAGATTCCGGAGCTTTACCGTATGATTACCGAGGATGGCTACGACCTGGTCTCCGGCTGGAAACAGAAGCGCTACGACCCGCTCTCCAAGACTATCCCCACCAAACTCTTCAATGCCACGGCACGCCGCGTGTCCGGCATCAAAAACCTCCACGACTTTAATTGCGGACTCAAAGCATATCGCCGCGATGTAGTGAAGCATATAGAGGTATACGGCGATATGCACCGCTATATCCCCTATCTGGCCAAGAATGCGGGATATAAGAAAATTGGCGAGAAGGCCGTGCATCATCAGGCACGCAAATACGGTCATACCAAATTCGGTCTTGACCGGTTTGTCAACGGTTATCTCGACCTCGCCACTCTCTGGTTTCAGTCTCGTTTCGGCGTCAAACCGATGCACCTCTTCGGTCTGCTCGGTTCGCTGATGTTCATCATCGGCTTTCTCGCAGTCGCCGTCGTCCTGACACTCAAGATTGTAAGCATCTGCTCGCCTTCTTATCATTTCTATCTCACCAACAGCGTCTACTTCTATCTCTCGCTCGCAGCGATGATTATGGGGTTGCAATTCTTCCTCACAGGCTTCATCGGAGAACTGATAACACGCAATTCTCCCGAACGCAACAACTACCTCATCGCCGAAGAATTCTGACATGAAGAGACTACCGTTCATATTGCTCTCACTGCTCCTTGCATCTATCGTAAGACTGAGCGCACAGGAACCGCTTGGAGACCCTTTCCCGGGTGTCCCCGCCGACTCTATCCCCTATCTCTCCGATGAGCAATATGACGCGCTTTTTGACTCCGTGCCGCCTATCACCGGCAATCAGACACTGCAACTCAAAGTCTCACCGGTGGATATAGACCGTGACAAACCGCGCCAGCCCGTGATGCACTATTATGACAAGCACGGCGAACCGCTTGAGACTCCCGTCCGCTTTCTTGCCGACCTGGATACCACCACTTCTGTTAAGGTCGGTCCTGTATATCCGGCTTACAACGGAGTCTCCGTAGGAGTCAATGTCTTCGACCCTATTATGATGCTTGTAGGTCAGAAAAGATTCTCCATCGATCTCCACGCTGATGTCTCGCTCTTCAACTGGTTTTTCCCCGTAGTGGAAGCCGGCATCGCATACGCCGACGCATGGCCGGAAGACGGGCGTACGCATATAAAAATGAAACCCACCTTCTACGGGAAAGTGGGCTTCAACTATAATTTTATCTATAAAAATAAGCCTGATTATCAGATTTACATCGGTTTTCGTGCCGGATTCTCCGACTTCCGCTTCTCAGCCACCGACCTTCAGGCAGGATCCTCATATTATGATGTAGATGAAGGCAAACCGCTCGAGAATATACATGCCACATCATGGTATGGACAGGCCGTAATCGGTATTAAGGTAAAGATCTACAAGCGCTTCTCGATGGGATGGTCTGGCAGATACGGCTTTCAGTTCAAGACCCGCACCTCGCATGAAGGCGTTCAGCCCTGGTTTATTCCGGGCTATGGCACGTCGCCTCTTACAGCCACCTATTCTCTCATCTTTACGATTTAACGCCTCTTATCTTTATTAATACATCGGAGTGAAGCCGGGGCTCTTACGCAGATAAGCGTTGGCATTGCCCGCTACGTTCTTCAGACTTGACGTATCCAGTTTCAGTATCGGTGCGCCCTTCTGCAGTATCAGACCCTTAAGGTCTACGTAATAGCAACCGTTTTCCGTTACGATATCGAAATAGTATCTGAGGTCGCGTACATTGCTCATGCTGCGCCATTGAGTCGAGGATACGTTAGGCTCTCCCTGTATAAGATAAGTGTAAGGCACACTGGCATTCATCACGACGCTGCGGCATATTGACGCGCCTAAATCAGCATCTGCCGTTTCCTCTACATGATGCGCGAAGAAGTTGGCCCTTACACAGCGGTCGGGAGATGAGACAGTGCCGGGAAGCATGTGCGTGCCGCCTATCTTCTCCCAATAATTGACGATGGCCATCATGTCAGGCCACTGCGGGTCATTGGTCATTGCACGGTAATCTCCGGCATCATATATCTTGATATCGCCATGGTCAAACTCGAAGATTATGGTCGCTCCTGTATGGTCGGTAACACCCCAGTGAAGGGCGGATACTGTTCCACCGTCAAACGTTGCGCCACCGAGACTGAAGTTATGCTCCTCAAGAAGAGCCTTCACCTCATCGATGTTCTCGCACGTATCAAGTATCCAGGCTGTAAACATAGCCATCGACATCGGAGGACGATTTATCGTGGAGTCATTGTCATAGACCGTTCCCTTGCAGAAGAGACTATTCACCACAAGACCCTTTTCATTCATACCCTCTGTCACACCGCCGTCATATCCTACGGCATACACCGCGCCGTATTTCGATGTCCATTCCACGGCTCCCGGTTTGTCAGAACCCATTTTATGTATCCCGCGCGGATATACATAAATATTAGTAGGGATCGGCGTCTTCCAGTCAAGTGAGCGGCCTACGATATAGAGATTGTCATTACCGTGATACACTACACGTGTACACGCATCAGCATCGATGGAAGACAGACCGGCCATCGCTGTGCCGGCCAGCATGGCAGCAAAAAGTTTAGTCGTCAGTTTCATAGTATTCTTTTATAATTACGTGTTAATGTTAACATATTAACAACTACTTTGATAAAAGGGTTCTATAAGTTAAAATGATTAAAGTGTAGTCCCTCCGGGACATTTATGCTTTATCTTATTTATATCCGGGCACTTCGTACCCGGTTATCCAAATTATGTCCCTCCGGGACATCCATAGACAATGCATATCACCCGGATGCAACCACTGCCCCGGGAGGGGCAAAAATTCGATAACCGGGTACGCAGTGCCCGGATACTCCGACCACTCTCTTCCTCCGTCCCGGAGGGACGGTATCTCGATATAAAAAACTCCTCCGGCCGATGGACCGGAGGAGTCATTATGTAAGTTTATTATCTGCTATTAGAGAGCCACCTTAGTAGCATTGCCATTTACAACCACTACGTATACACCCTTGTCAGCAGCAACATTCAGTACGTTGCCGGCCTTTACATTTGCGCTCTTCACAGTAGCGCCTGCAAGTGTATAGATAGCCACGTTGCTGTCTTCAGCCACGCTTACAGTGATCACACCGTTGAGAGCGTTTACTGTAGCATTGTCAGCAGCGACAACGTCTACGCTGTCATACTCCATATCGCCCTTGAGGTTGAACTCACGAACTTTCTGCACATTGCTCGGATCATAGTGATAGATACACTTGCCTGCTGAGTATGCATTTACCATGTTGCCATAGTAGTCGATGCAGTTGAACTCATAACCGGTCTCTGTGCCGAAGCCCATCTTTGCATAGTTGTCGAAATAGTTGACGAAGTTGAATGTGCGGAACTGGATACCGAATTCCTGTGACCAACCCTCGATAGCGTCAGTACCGATACCGTAAGCGAAGAAGGTGTTAGCCTCCGGCTTCATGTAGATAAACTCAGTTTCAAATACCGGATCATATTCCACGTGAGGAAGAATAATATTGTAGGTCAATCCTTTGGGATCCAGAGTTGGATCTGATGAATATTTGGTATCAGCATAGATATAACCCTTCACTACGTTTGCATGGTAAGCAAAGTCTTCGTCAGCAGGGAGTCTGTCGCTCATGATAGTCTGAAGTTCTGCAGTGTCCAGTGCCTTCATATCCTCGGGGATATAGAGGTCGATATATTGGTCGGCAGCCACAACATAGAACTGTGAGAGGGGACCCCATTCTACCGGGAAGAGGTCGGCATCAGCATAGATATCTGAACCGCCAAGACCTACGTTGAAGAGATGTACGTCACCGAATTCAGGCAGATCGTCTACGCGCGGAATGAAGCCTTCGATACGCGCTGAACCAACGGGCTCACCACGAACGATAATAGACTTCTTAGATTCAGTCAAGCAATATATCACTTGCTTAAAGCTTACGATATTACCCTCTTCCTTATAGCCCTGGAAGTCAAGGTAAGAAGAACGGCTGTCAGAGACTACTGTGTAACCTAACTCACCGTTTACATAGCAGGGGAAACCGAGAATTTCGTTAGGCAGTGCAGTGAAGTATTCCCAGTTATTGCCATCTGCAGTCTCCTTACCACCGATACCTGTTGACTCCTGGAATTTGCGACACCACTTGTCTGAGTTCATCAGATCATCAGGAGTCACGCAACGGAAGTCACGGTCTTCAAGAGGAATATCGCCGTCCAAATCAACGTCGCCTGTCCATTCAAACACTTGATTCCATACATAATATGAAGGCCAGCAGAGTTGAAGAGTGATGTCACTCTTTACCTGACCGGAAGTCTTATCAGTAACATAAAGTTCATAAGTGACACAGTATAAGGGAAGCTCCTCGAATGTATACTGGAAGGGATTTCCGTCCTTATCATTGAAGTAGATGAGCTCACAGAGAGGCTGCTGCTCTTTGTTAAACTGCATTGTCCATGTATCACCGTTGCTGGGGTTGACCCAGTCACGTGTGTAATACTGGTCCTGATTGGTCTTATGGATCGCATCGAAACGTGCGTTGGCACGCATTGTGCGAAGTTTCTGACGCTGCTCGGGAGTGGTCATAATCTTCGCATCAAGATCGCCCAGCTTAGGAGCGGCTGAGACGGAGGCTGTTGCCATAAGGCATGACATAGCCAACAGTGTGTAGATTTTTTTCATTGCGCTTTAATAATATTAAGTTGTTATAATTACTATTCTATTATGGTTGAATTGGCACGTATTTCCTCTAAAAGGATTTGTAGATGCAAAAAAATAAAAATAATTTCAATTATCAAAGGTTTTACACTATTTTTTTAAACATCTTTTTTATTTTCCCATCTCCCAAAGTCCCGGAGGGACAAAATTTCATTAACCGGGTACGTAGTGCCCGGGCCTCACAAACCCAACTCCCTCCGTCCCGGAGGGACGGCATCTCATTACCTCAAAATATACATGAAGGGTGTATCCTTTATGATGATACACCCTTCATTATTAATATTTATATTTGTAATTTCAAACTCCGGATTAATAATCCAGCTCAGCGCGATTTATAGCATGGTTATACTGCGTCTCCATCTGAGGCACGGCGAAACGCCAGCCCTTATTATCGGATGGTAGTTTCTTCAGTGCGTATGCTTCAGGCACGTTGTTGCTGGTCACATCACCGGCTTTCCATGCACGGCGGTTCATAGTGTATTCCCAGCGCTTGAAGTCAAACCATGAGTGACCCTCGCCCCAAAGCTCGATACGACGCTGCAGGCGAACCTCCTCAAGGAGCGCATCGCCGCTCTTATCGCATGTGTAGTTGGGATTACGCTGAGCGTTAAGCTCCTGAAGACATGCAGTAGTAACACCCGGATGGCCGTTATGATAAGCAGCCTCAGCCTCTGTAAGAAGCATCTCTGCGCCACGCATGTAGGGGAAGGAGTTCGTACCGTACGGATCAAGACACCAGAATTTATACTGTGCTCCGAATGCGATACAGATCTCGCCCTCTCCACCTTGCTCACGTGCTACGTAGGGCACACCCCACTTAGACTCATCGCCGTTAGGTATGAGTTTCTTACCGAATGCTGTCACGGAAATCTTCATGTTGGCATTCTTCACAAGGTTCATGTCTGCCGGGTTGACGATTGTCTTATTCCAGAATGATGCGGCCTTCAAAGGTGCGCGGAGCGGCTTGTCTGGAGTGAAGAACTGCGAAGCACGCACGTCACCCTTCGGGATCTGTTTGTAAAGGTCATAGTTTATTGCGCCGCCTCCATAAGGCCACAATGTGGTATACGCACCCTGGCATGCATACCATGAGCCGTGTGCCCAGTAATAGATACCTTCCACCTCGGCTGCGTTACACCACATCCATTCGCCGTTGGGCTCTGCAAAGCCGCCCAAAAATTCTGACGATGACATGATGGGATAACTCTGACGCGCATCATGAGCCATCTTCTCTGCTGTGGGATAGTCGTTCTTCAGCATGGCTGCGCGGGCGTAAATGCCGCGAGCCACGTCTGCATTAGGCTCCCACATGTAAGAGCGGTTGGCACCGCTTGTTGTATAAATCTGAAGAGCCTCATCGAGAGTCTCGTAAATGTATGAATACACCTCATTGCAGGTAGCAAGGGGTATATCCTCATTGCCTGACTTCTTGCGAAGCACGATACATTTGTGCTCACCGTTGTTGGAGTCTGTCCAACGAGGACCGAAGATACACATCAGACGCACGTATGCATGGGCTCGGATTGTCATAGCCTCAGCCTTAATTTGCTGCATTACCGGAGTAGAACCCTCTTCGCTGGCGTCTACACTCTCTACGATTACATTGGCCTGATTTATCAGATTGTAATAGTAACGCCAACCCATTGTCGGCACCCAACCCTGATAGTTATTCACTGACGCCCACATATAGTTGGCAGCAGCGCGGGAAGCCCAGAGCAGAGAGAAATAGTCCTCACCGAATACATCACCGTAGAACATTGACATCCATGACTCACCATTTACGGCATTGTAATCTTGCCAGTTGGTGTACTGAGTGTACATAGAGCGGCACAGACCGTAAAGAGCAGCCTCAGCACCCTCCTCAGTCATCAGCGTGGATGCGTCTATGGAGGTCACCGGATATGTCTGCAGATAGTCTTCAGAGCATGAGGAGAGGCTCGCTGCCACAAGCACCGCCGCAATCCCTTTGACAAATATATTTTTTTTCATCGCTTGTTTCCTTTATTTTAAAGATTAAGAAATTAAAATCTTGCTGAAAGTTGGAAGGAGAATACTCGCGGAGTCACGTACCAACTTGTCTGACTGCCATCGTAACTCTGCTGCGGATTCAAGCCCTTGCGAGAAGTCTTGGTAAAGAGGTTGTCGATTGACACACCTATATTGATATTCTGAAGCTTCAGGGCGCTTACCCACTTCATCGGCAGGTCATAGCTGATGTTAAGATTCTTGAATACAAGATAATTGCTTGAAGTAAGCCAACGTGTCGTGCCGGAAGCAGCGTTGTCGGTATATTCAAAAGCATTGGCCTGAGGCACACCATTCGGATCAATACGGTTGGGGCTGTCGGCAGTCATTCCTTCGGGAGCACTTTGCCATGATTTGAGCATATCTTTAGCAACTGCGGACGCTAAATCGCCTACGCTCATATAGCTTGCATACACATTGTCGAGAGTCTTACCACCGATACTGTAAGTAAAGAGGGCGCTGATATTAATGCCCTTCCAGCTCAGCTGTGTGCCGAATGAACCATATACCGACGGAAGTGATGAGCCGGCACAAATGCGGCCTGCATACTGAGGTTTCGTGGTATATAATTTGCCGTTATATTCTACAAGTGCATCCTCACTAATTGCATCATTGATATATGAGTTGTAAGTATCCTCACTGAAGACAAGTTTATTGTTTTCATCGTATGTATAGAAATCATAAGACGACTTGTCAATTTCATAGAGCGACTTACCTGTCAGTTGGTCTACACCGGCCCACGGAGTGAGATAGAATTCGTAAATTGATCTACCCTCTGTTCTGATATAACTGCCTGTGTAAATGTTGCGGTTATTGGGGAGTTTAAGCACCTTATTCTTATATGCAGTAAGGTCGAAATTCAGACTCCATACAAAGTCGCGGGTACGGAAGATATCGCCGTTCAAGGCCAGCTCGACACCCTGATTTTCCATCGTACCTACATTATTAAGGATAGTCGGGTTGCCACCGCTGTTTCCAATCATACCGGTTGATGCAGCCTGCGTCACATTAAAGAGAAGGTCTGAGTTGCGCTTGTTGAAGTAACCAATAGTGAAGCCGAGACGGTCATTGAATAGAGAACCCTCAATACCGATATCGAAGGTCTTTGTAGCCTCCCATTTTACATTGTTGGAGGCAAGCTGACCGGGTATCAGTGTATAAGCATCCTGGTAGGGTGAGCTTTGACCATAGAGAGGCCAGTAAGAATAGTAGCCTGCCGACATACAGTTACCTACAGCACCATACGCTGTACGCAGTTTCAAGTAATCAAGCCAGAGCAGGTCTTGCATGAATTTCTCCTTGCTGATCACCCAGCTTGCACCGATTGACCAGAACGTACCCCAACGGTTGCCCTTTGCGAAGCGTGATGTGCCGTCTTCACGGATTGACACCTCACCGAAGTATTTCTGATTGTAGTTATAGCGTACACGACCAAGATATGACTCATCATGTACCTCGGCTATACCACCCTGAGCTGCCATGAACTGAGTAAAGTTGGAGACATTATAGATATTTGGGAACTGCTGATTGGCTACAAGGAAATATGAACCTTCAGTCTTGTATGTAGTGTTCTCATGGTGAAGCAACACGTCTACATGATGCAGACCGTAGTCATGACCCCAGTTGAGTTCCTGCATGAAGGTATGAGAGTTGTATTCGCCATACTGAGGCATAAACATACCGATGCCTACAGCCGAACCCATTTCATTGTTGGTGTAATCCCACTGGTTAGTCTTATCGCGGTGGATACTGCCGCGCACTGTTACCTCGAAATCGTAGGGAAGCACTGCAGTGCCGTACATTGAGCCGTCAATCACTGTCGCTGTAAGATTTGACTTGTCGGCACGAGCGGTGAAACCGATGTTGGTGCCCTGCAGATAGCCGGCTGTGTTCCAGATAGGCTGACCGTTCTCGTCATACATGATATTTCCCTCTTCATCGTGACGGTAGTAAGGATAAATCGGAGCCATACCCTGAGTAGTGAATATGTTGTTGACCGTTCCCTCCTCATTCTGAAGGTATTCCTGATTTTGCTGAGTGGCAGCAAGATTTACACCGAAGCGGAAATAGCTTACCGGATTGAAGTTGGCATTGATACGGGCGTTGAAACGCTCGAAATCGGTATTTACTGTATAACCGTGCTCCTTAAGATAACCTACCGAAGCAAATACATTATACTTATCAGAAGCAGCAGCTGCATTGATGTTGTATTCCTGACGATAACCTGACTTAACGCTCACTGCGTCCCACCAGTCAAGGTCGGTATAGCCCGGAAGATAAGTCTTCGGAATCAGATGACCGGACTCATCAAAGAGCTCTGAGTCAGGCACACCGTAGATATTATTCTTGGCGTAGGCGCTGATAAAGTTCTCGCGATAGAATTCCATAGCATCCTCGCGTGTAGCATATGTCTTGGCACTGACACCGCCATTTACAACACCCTCAAATGTCTTGTTCATCCAATCGTTCGGACTGAGACGATCATAGTTGGGAATACCCTTGGTGTACATACCCTGACGGATCTGGAGCGTAACGTCTATCTTACCGTTGGATTTTGCCTTCTTTGTGGTGATAAGAATCACACCGTTGGCGCCCTTGTTACCGTAAAGTGCGGCTGAGGCAGCATCCTTAAGCACTGTCATTGACTCGATATCAGCAGGGTTAAGGTCGGAAATCGAACCGTTGTAGGGGATACCGTCTACTACATAAAGAGGGTTGTTGTCACCGTTGATGGAGTTGAAGCCACGGATACGGATTGTCGGAGAGGAGCCCGGCATACCCACTGTGCTGTTCACCTGCACACCGGGAGCATTACCCTCAAGAGCTGAGGTAACGGATGTCACCGGGCGGTCTTCGATCTCTTTCGAACCGATTACCGCTACAGAACCCGTAAGAGACTCCTTGGTGGCTGTACCGTAAGCCACAACTACAAGGTCATCAAGAGATGTGGAGGAAGAGTCCAGATACACTGTCATGCCATCCGTCAGATCCACTGTCTTTGATTGATAACCTACATAAGTCACTGTCACCTTCTTTACATTAGAAGGAACGGAAAGTGTGAAATTGCCGTCGATGTCAGCGGCAGCACCCTGCCCGCCTCCAATCGGCATGATGGTCGCACCGATGAGCGGCTCATTGTTGGCCGCATCCAGCACTGTGCCGTGATACGTACGGTTCTGGGCATACAGACCCAGCGCACATAGCATCACCGACACCATCATCAGAATGATTCTTTTCATACTTGTTGGTTTAGTTATTATTATTAATTTTAAATTTTCGTCTATTCAAATTAAAAATCAGACATTTAACTTATGAAAAACTACAATGTCCGAGAAGCATACCAGATTGTCCCTGTCTATAGGGAATATTACCTATCGCAAATTTAACGTTTTTTTTATAACTATAACCCTTTTTTAATTTTTTTTTACAATTTTATGTTTTCTAACATTACCTATTCCTTTACAAACACTACGCAGGGACACCGACTGACGATGTCCCTGCGTAGTATTTTTGAGGATTCTTTGAGGTATGATTATCGTATCACTATGGTGACTCCCGGCAATCCCGGAGTGTGGAAGTCTTTATTTTTCTTCTCAAAAGCCCTTTTCTTCTCCAATATCTCTTCAACACTTTCCGACTCTGCGGCCAATACAAAATACTCCTCCCCTCCTTTTGCCACTGTCCGGCCGGCATCGCTCTCGGCCATACCCAACGCGTTGGCGCGCATCTTCATCCGCGCAATGGCAAGAGAATAGGGCGCTACGCCTCCATCCTTGGTGAGCAACTTGTGAAGCACCCACACCGTGTCGCCACCCAACGGCTCCAGGCGCACTCCATCCACCTCTTGTATCACTACGCTCCCCACGATCTGCAGGTCGCGCTCCAATTCCCTACGTGCATTCTCCTCAGCCTCGCGCTTCTGACGCGCACGGTCGTAAGCCGCCCGATAATGCTTCTCCGTCGGCTTACATCCACAGAGCACAAGCAAAGACAGCACCGCCAAAAGCGATGCTGCCGTAAGTCTATGTTTTCTAATTTTCATTTTATCTTCAGTCTACCTCTATGATAAGATACGGTGACAGACTCCAGAACTTCGAGGGATTGGTAATCTTGATAGTCTTGGGTGCATTCTTTTCACCTACGATTTCGTAAGAACCCTCCGGCATATTGGTCTTAATCTGCACTTTCTTGGAGTTGGTGGGTATCTGAGTGAGAGTACGCTTGTCGGCGGTCACGAAATAATTGGCATTGAAATCACCCTCCATAACTTTCGTACGACCGAGGAATTTCTTTTCCAAAAGTCCGTTCTGCTTCAATTCCTTATTAGTACCGATAGCATAATATACGCGGTTGGCTGCATTCTCGGCTGCTACTGCCTCTGCCTTAGCCTCATCTGTAGCGGCATTTGCGGCTGCAAGATCCTTCTCGCCCTGAGCTACTCTGTTGGTCAGCGAGTCAATCTGTCCCTGAGCGGCTGCAAGACTTGCGGTGAGCTCTTCTATCTTCTGATCCTGCTGGGCAATATGCTCTTTAAGCTGAGCGATTGTCTTTGTCAACACTGAATTTGACTGACCGGCCTGAGCTGCTTTGGCTTCGAGTTGCTCAAGAAGCTGCTTGTTGGCTGCCAGACGGCTCTTGATCGATGAAAGATTCTTACGCACCTCCTCACGACGGTCTACGCCCTCGCCACCATTCATGCTATACAGCAGACCCTCCTGCTGATTGATGGAGTCAAGACCGGTGTAGATATCTCCCATCAGAAGCATCAGAGAGTCATTAAAGTTGGTAGCCTCTTTATACTGCTCTGTCAAGTCGGCTATCTTTGCTGAGTCCTCCGCCAGCTTCTCCTGATTGCTACATGAGGCTAAAAGCACTGCTACTGATGCAACCAAAAATAAATTCTTCTTCATAATTATTAATTAAATTGATTAATATTCAATAAATTACCTTTTATTCTCCTTCATTTTCGCCTTCACCTTCAAGAGCAAGACGGCGTGCGGAGGCGCCCTTAAAGCGGGCATATTTATCCTTTCGGCCTTCAGAGACTTCCTGAAAACCTCCAATTACTATAACGCATTCTCCCTTTACTTGGTTCGCTGCAAAATATTTTGCCAGGTTTTCCATCGTATCACGATAAGTAGTCTCATGAAGTTTGCTTATCTCACGACTCACTGACGCCTCCCTCTCTGCGCCAAAAGTCTCGGCCAACTGCTCAAGCGTTTTCCCCAATCGCAAGGGAGATTCATATATTACTATTGTCTCCGGCAAAGTCTTCAGATACTCCAGTCTGCCCTGACGGCCTTTCTTCGGCGGCAAAAAGCCTTCGAAATGAAAGCGGTCGCATGGCAAACCGGAATTCACCAACGCCGGAACAAACGCCGTGGGACCGGGAAGACACTCCACCTCTATCCCTTCGCGACGACACTCTCTGCTCAGCATAAAACCCGGATCACTGATGCCCGGCGTGCCGGCATCGCTGACCAACGCCATCTTAACGCCCCCCTTCAATTCCTCAACAAGACCCGCTACTCCC
Organism: uncultured Sangeribacter sp.; assembly: GCA_964456155.1. Classification (GTDB taxonomy): domain Bacteria; phylum Bacteroidota; class Bacteroidia; order Bacteroidales; family Muribaculaceae; genus Lepagella. The sequence goes on along the minus strand of CAYVZJ010000029.1, from coordinate 12,650 downwards.
GTATGCTCATTATATTTATGATGAGCGCGCAAAGGGGTATCGATTTCAAAATGCTTCAGCAAAAGACCCGACGTGCGGGTATCCTCCGCCAATATCACATCCACCTCCTTCAAAACTCGCAGCGCCCGTGGAGACATATCCTCCAAATTGCCCACCGGAGTCGGCACGACATACAATTTACCGTATGAATTCTCTTTCGACGACATTTCTCCTATCTTAAAAACACTTCTCTATTATCCTCATAAAGGCCTCCACTGACGGGTCAGCGGGATTCATCCCACATTCGTCATAAAAATATTCCTCCGCCTCAGCAAAACTATCCATACCGGCTACAGTTGTCAAAGCATTGTCAAAAGCCGCACCATTGCCGTTGAATAATTCGCGGATAAAGAGAAAACGGTCATTCAGACTAAACACACCGTTCATCTTATGAACATGCGGCTCTTCAGCGGGCTCTTCCGCATCATGGTGATTATGCTCTTCAGCCGGCTCTTCAATAACCTGCTCAGGCTGTGCTTTCAGGGGCTCTTCCATTACCGTCTCACTTTCAACTTCCTCCACAATCTGTCCCGAAACCGGCACATTACCTATCATTTCATATAAGTCTGCCACTTTTGCGCGTATCAAACCCGGAAGCACCTCCGGCATATCCTCACTGCGCGCCGTAGCGAGATGAAGAAGACCCTCAAGTTCGTAAGTCTTGTCAAGCAAATCCTGTATCTCTTTCTTATCCATATCTTTATCTTATTCAGTTTCTAATCTATTCGAATATATCAAGCAGCATCCGCGACACGGCATTTCTCACCGTAGAGCGGTCGCAGCGAAAGTCATTGACTATCACTACCACCGTATGCGTCGGAGCAAAATCATCATCAAGTTTATAGCCGGCATAACACTGAATACCGCTCATACTCCCGGTCTTCAACGCTATATAACTATCTAACGGGGTGTCGGCAAGAAACTTCCTCAGCGTCCCCTCCTGACCTGCCAACGGGAAATAGGAGACATAGTCAACATCATCTGCCATATCACGCAAGACTCCGGTCATCATTTTGGCCGTCACCCGATTGCTGCGCGACAATCCGGATCCGTCTATTATCTCTACTCCCGACATGTCTATGCCATGCTTCTTCCAATATTTCATCTCCTCGGATGCTCCGGATGAGGTAGACCCCTGACCTGTCGTCTCTTTTCCATATAGCCTTAGCATTGACTCCGCATACAGGTTGTCGCTGCGCATCATGCATGAGCGCATTATCTCCGACAAGGGGGCGCTCTTATGAGTCACCAGCAAATGACGCTCTCCCTGACGGACACTCTCATTAAGTAATGTAATGCCGGCCTGCTCGAAAGCACGCTGCAGGTCACGCTCAAAGATACGGGCCGGATTGCTGACAGCACTCTTGCCGGAGGCGTTGTTGCGATAATTCAGTCCATGCGAACCCGTGCCGTACGAGTGCATCAAATCACCTTTTGCCCATGTAGGAGGAATATCCGGACCGGAGAATACGTCTTCATCGATTATTACTCGGCCTTCGATACTATTCACCTTCTTCTGCTTGAGAGCGTCTACAATCTCCGCGATTATATCAGCCGACGTCGGCTCGGTGCTTGCATTGAGCGACGGGTCGCCTGCACCAATCACTATCAGATTGCCCCTTAGCACGCCTGTTTTTATATCGCCGTCAATATATACCGTTGTCTCCAAAGGGCGCGTCACGTCGCTCTCTTTCGACAGGGAGGCTATCGTCACTGTCTTCATTATAGAGGCAGGAATCAGCGATTTATTCTCACCGGACGCACAGACAGTCTTTCCTGTAGAGAGATCTGTGACCATCACCGCCACACCCGACGGCAATCCCTTCGAGGACATAAAACGATCCACTGCCGCCTGCTCGCGCTCGCCGGCACTCAGCGACAAGACCGCACCCAAAACTGCAAGCAACAGCCACAATCTCAAATTTATACCTATATCTTTATTTTTTCTCATCATCTTTTTATCCACAGATTTTACCTGAAATGCAAATTTAAGCAAAATATACCTTTTTCTATCTACCATTTTATATTATTTGCAAACATTTATTAATTTTACGAATAATAATCGTTTTAAACCTCAATATTGTGAATCTTCCTTCTACAGAACGACAGCCATATACCTTCGACAGGGTGGTCAGAATAGTTTTTTCCGTCCTCGGACTTCTCGCCGCCATTTACCTTCTCAACGTACTTAAAGGAGTGCTCCTCCCCTTTTTAGTGGCTTGCCTGATCGCATATATGCTTGAGCCCATAGTTCGATGGAATCAGAAGTGGACTCACTTGCATCATCGCTTCGTCCCGGTGATGCTCACCCTGCTCGAGACGCTTATTGTCTTCGCCGGCTTCTGCGCTTTGTTTTTCCCCTACCTCATCAGCGAAACAACAGCCATGGCCTCCGCCGTCACTAAATATGCCAACTCACAGATCCAAATCCCATACATATCACAGCAAGTCACCGACTTCCTCCGCGACAACATCAATCTTGACGAGATTTCCAAATGGATATCTCGCGAAGAGTGGGCCAACCTTGCCCGACAGACTCTCTCCAAGTCATGGACCGTCATCTCCTCATCCGTCGGATTTCTGCTCTCCGCTATCAGCTGGCTGATAGTCCTGCTCTATCTCGTTTTCATTATGCTCGACTACGAGAGGCTGATGCTCTCCTTCCGACAGTTGGTGCCTTACAATCACCGCCGTCGAGTGTTTCGCATCTTCGATGATATAAAGATGGCCATGAACAGATATTTCCGCGGACAATTTCTGATAGCCTTCTCCGTAGGAATTCTCTTCTCCATCGGTTTTCTGATTATCGGCCTGCCGATGGCCGTAGTGATGGGCATGTTTATAGGTATGCTCAATATGGTGCCTTACCTTCAACTGATCTCCCTGCCTATCACCGCAATTCTGTGTCTGGTGGCCTTCGTTTCCGGAAATGCCGACTTCTGGGTAATCTTCTGGGAGGCCATGGCTGTATATGTGGTGGTGCAATTAATTCAGGATCTTATCCTTACACCCAAAATCATGGGTAAGGCCATGGGGCTCAATCCGGCAATTATCCTCCTCTCCTTATCAATATGGGGATGTCTTCTCGGATTTATGGGACTTATCATCGCCCTTCCGCTCACCACGCTGATACTCTCTTATTACGACCTATACGTAGTGCAGCGATCAGGACGCAAATCTTCCTCTTCTTCCTCTTCTACTTCATCTTGACAAACTCTTTAGGATCGCCCACCACCCATATCGTGTCGCCCGGCTCGAGTATCGTCTCCGGATCAGGTGACACATAACTGCCGTCTAATTTCAGAACTTTCACTACCATCGTATAATATAGGTCACGAATGTTTAGCGAGGAGAGTGGCTTGCCCACTATCGGCGAGTCTTCACTCAGTTTGATGGTGTTGAGCTCCACCTTCACCGGAGCCTGATATTCATTCTCAGCCGCTTTGGTCATCTGATCGATATTGTCATTCAGAGCCTTGATCTGCTCGTCAGTACCGATTACACCCAAAATATCACCGGGGAAAATGCGTGTGTCTCCTTCGGGAAGAGGCAGCAACTGCTGACCGCGCTGAATGCTCGACACGCTCACACCATACTGCGAGCGGAGATGAGAGTCGCGAAGCCTATCGCCCACAAAGGGCACGCCTGCGCCTACACGTATATACGCCTGATGAAGGTCGTCTACTATATTATTGTTGCGACCCGAGCGCGCATTCTCACGGATGTTGAGATTATCCATAAATTTCTTCTCCATCTTCGTGTATCGTGCCACTACCCTATTGCCGGCAAAGGCAAGAATAAAGATAAAGATAGCAGTGCCCACTATCCAACCACGCAACGGATTGAAAGCCATCGTAGTGAAATAGACGATGAATAACAGGGCTATCAGATAGCGTATGATACGCATAGCCACCAAGGGCACGTCATAAAAAGAGGCCGTAGCATGAAGACGCATACGCTCGTCCGGCTTCGTTGATGAGAAAGAGAGAGCGATAAGGAAGGGCATCATCACGCCCAAGGTGATAAGATAGGCGATAATCTTGCCCCAGGAAGGAGTAATCTCCATCATCACCGGGAAAAGATAAGTCTTGGATACCAATGTTATAGCCAAAAGAATAACTGAATAAAGCACTACCCTCCACAGATAGCGGCTCAATATGTCATGCCACAGACGACGCGTATCGCTGACGTCAGTGCTCTGCTTGCTGTAACGGTCTATGAGAAACTGAAGATTAGACGGCAGGCGGCGTTCCACGATCTTATAAGCCGGAACCGCCATCTTTATAAAGTAAGGAGTAGTGAAGATCGTTATCACCGAGACCGCTACTATGATCGGATATAGATTGGACGCCAATACTCCCAATGACATACCCAACGAGGCAATGATAAAGGAAAATTCGCCGATCTGCGTGAGAGTGAAACCCGACTCCATCGCCACTTTAAGCGACTGGCCGGTGACCAGCATACCTATCGTGCCGAAAAGTATCATGCCGGCTATCACCACTGCGGCAAGAAGAAGTATCTCGCCCCAATATGTCACAAGCACGTTGGGGTCTACCATCATACCCACTGAGATAAAGAATACGGAGCCGAAAAGGTCTTTCACCGGCTGCACGACATGCTCTATGCGCTCTGCAGCCATCGTGCCGGCAAGTATCGAACCCATCACAAAAGCACCGAGCTCCGCTGAAAAGCCACTCAACACGCTGAAGGTGGTCATCATGAAGCATAACGCCATCGACACGACAAGAAGCGTCTCATCATTGAGATATTTTCGAAGACTCACTAACAGAGAGGGTAAGACATATACCCCAACCAAAAACCAGATTATCAGGAAGAATACGAGTTTGCCGATAGAAAAGAGCAATTCCATACCCTCCACACTACCGACAGCCATCGACGACAGCAACACCAGCATCAACACGCCGAACAGATCCTCGATAATCAGCACCGAAAGCACCAGATTGGCAAATTTATGCTGTCGCAGGCCCAAGTCATTCAGGGATTTAAGAATGATAGTGGTAGACGACATTGAGATCATACCTCCTAAAAAAATGCTGTTGATTGTATTAAGATGCAACAGACAGCCTACGCCAAAACCGGCCATCGTCATCCCCGTGATGATTATCAGGGCAGTCACCACAGCCGACGCTCCGGAACTCAGCAGTTTTTTAAAACTAAACTCCAGACCAAGCGTAAACATCAGCACCACAATACCTATCTCAGCCCAAAATTCTATATTCTCAAGATTGGAAATCGAGGGGAGATACTCAAATTTTGGAGAGGCAAGAAAGCCTGCCAAGATATATCCCAACACTACCGGCTGTTTCAATTTCTTGAACAGCAATGTCACTATGGCTCCTAAAAACAGAATCCATGCCAAGTCGGCTATCAGTCCGTGAGTATCCATTTTTTATATCTCTACCTAATTTAAATCTTTACTTGTTAATTTAAATCTCTACTTGAGAAGTAAGTGATATCTCTTTTGTTTCATTAACGCCGCGAAGTAAATCTATCACCTTTATATAATCGGTGTGAGCATGCGCGAGTATCAGCAGATTCAGCCGCGTCTCATTCTCTGAATAATCGTAGTCAATAAAATACGTGGAGAGATGCATCCTGTTGGATGTCAACAACTCCTGATACGGAGCGATATCGGTCAGGATACCGGAGATACGGATATTCAAGGCCTTGCTCTCCTGACCTACCCGCTGCCAATGCTCATACCAGTCAAAGAGTATCAATACTACAAGTATCAGCCCTGTCGTGCAGACCGATACAAGATACATACCGACACCCACAGCCATACCGATAATTGCCGAGATCCATACTCCGGCGGCTGTCGTCAGGCCCTTTACAGAACCTTTGGCCCGGATGATGGCGCCACCACCCAAAAAACCGATACCCGTTATCACCTGGGCTGCTATTCGACCGGGGTCGCCGTTTTTCAGACCCATATATTCCTGAGGCACGTATATCGACAGCAACATAGCCAGACACGCGCCCATAGTTATCAGCGAGAAGGTGCGGATACCCGCTATCTGACCCTTCCGCTTGCGCTCTGCGCCTATTATCACGCCAAGACACATGCTCAGCAACATCCTGAACATTGCATTGACAATATTTACATCCATCGAATGAAAGGATGCGCTCAGTTCCTCTATCATATTTTCTAAAAACATCTTCCTTCTTTTCTTATAATTCCCGCGCTTAACTTATAATTCCCGCGCTCGCGCTCTTTGCGGAGAGCCCTCGCCAAACTGCGCCGGGAGTATCATCGCTATGTTATGGTTTGCGAAATGACGCGCAAGGTAAGAGGGCATGTTGTCGAGATCAGACGTACATGAAATCGACCCTTTACGCGCTCCTATCACCACCATAAGATCCTCTTCATCCACCTGAGATGAAAGGATGATAAAATCATCCCACGAGTCCATGATGCTGTAGCGACGTGTGAACGGATAGCCGGCCTCTGATATCATTCCCTCTATATATTGAGCAGTCTCGGCGTAGGCCATGAAAATCACCTTCACACTCAAGGCCGCCGCCATATTCCCTATGCGGGCCACCCACATCGGAAATCCTGTCTCATACTCTGCATTCTTAGGCACTACCACTACCAGATTGCGTATCGTATCGATGGGAATAAAGCAGCGCGACATGATGATCATACGATCCGTGCTGCGCATCAACTGGTCGATCATATCACCAAAGAAACTGTCTACGAAATTGCTGCGCCGGTGCAGACCGATTATCACGTCCGTACACCTCCACTCATGCATCAGATTGGTGATGCCCGTCACGATGTTAAGGTCAAAACGCTCTATATCCCTGCACGGGATATCCATTGCCTCCGCAACGCCGCGCGCCTCACTCAAGGCTTCACGCCCCATCGCCACCATGCTCCCTTCATCGGAATTGCGAACGAAAAGCGCTGTCACCGGCTCCATATTCTGAGGCGAACGCATATACAAAGCCATGCGCATTATTCCCTCGGCTGTAATCGGATTGGCAACAGCCACCACCTGACGGGCAAAACCGGTCTTCTGAGGCGCTTCGTTCTTCAATTCCAGCGCTGTGAGTTGCATGCGGATACGCTTAGCCGCACTCTCCGTCTGGACTGAGGCCACTATACAGCATATCAGGATCATCACCACCGCACCATTCATCATATCCTCCGTAAGCAGGCCGTATTGATAGCCTATCATCGCTGCTGCAATCGTGGCCGCAGCCTTGCCCGAACTCAGACCGAACATCAGGCGTCGCTCCGTCACCTCAAGATGACAAAGACGCTGAGTGATCCACGTCGCAAGCCCCTTGGCCGTCAGGGCAGTAACCGTCATCACAACAGCTACCTTCACCACTCCCCAGCCGTCAAGTATGAGGTGCACATTGATGAGCATGCCCACTCCTATCAGGAAATACGGTATAAACAGGGCATTGCCCACAAAGGAGATACGACGCATCAACTGGGAGCGCACCGGTATAAACCTGTTGAGCACCAGGCCGCCATAGAAGGCTCCCAAGATAGCCTCAAGGCCGATAAGACGTGCTAATAACGCGCTCATCAACACCAGCACGAGAATAAACACAAACTGCGCTATGCCATCGTTGAATTTGCGAAAAAACCATCGCGTCAATACAGGATAGAAGAGACCGATACCTATAGAATATACTATCGTCAGAAGCACCAGACGTATCAGCGACACGACTCCGAAATGACCCGTCATGTGCACATCTATCACCTCGGCCAAAGCCATAAGTGCAAGAAGAACAGCCACTATCGTGCCACACACAGAGATCACCGCACCACGATTGTTGCTGATACCGAATTTGCTCACTATCGGATACGACACCAACGTATGAGACGCATACATCGAAGATATCAGGACCGAAGTATCCCAGCCGGCATTCAAAAGCCAGTGAGTCACAGGCACACCGATGCCCATCGGCAAGAGAAACGTAATGACACCAAACAACAATCCGCGCCTGTAATTGCGACGCAAATGATACATGTCTATCTCGATGGCAGCAAGAAACATCAGATACAGGATACCTACCTGACCGAAGATCTCAAAACTGGCATCGCGCTCCAACAGATTGAAGCCGTATGGACCCACTATCGCACCGGCTATGATCAGGCCGACGATATTGGGAACCTTTATCCGGCGAAACAGCAACGGCGCTATCAGGATAATCGACATTACCAGCAGGAATATCGCCACCGGATTTGTCAACGGAAAGGTGAATATGTCGGTCAGTGTCTTCAAGTCGTCTCGTTACGTTTCAAATTTATAATTCTTTCCTTCTTCCGGGCAATCAGGTGATGCCGAATAGTTGGCGGGCATTCGCATCCGTTTGTTTCTCCGCCTCCTCAAAACTGAGGCCACACTCTTGGGCCACCCGGCTGCATATCTCGCGAAGATACGCGCTCTCGTTGCGCTTACCTCGATATGGCACCGGCGCCAGCCATGGCGAGTCGGTCTCCAATACTATCCTGTCTATCCCTACAAGCCTTACCGCCTCCCTTACATTCTCCGCATTCTTGAAAGTCACTACTCCATTGAAACCGAATTTAGCGCCTTCCTGCTCCTCAAGAATGCGCCGCGCTTCCTCTTCACCATAGGTAAAACTGTGGAATAGCAAATGCGGCAAACCGGTCTGCCGAAACTCGCGCAATATCTCAAGAGTCTCCGAAAGACCCTCGCGACAATGGATTATCACCGGAAGATGCATATCCACGGCACGTTGCAGTTGCTCGCCAAATGCCTCCATCTGCTCCTTGCTCTTTGATTTATCCCAATACAGGTCTATCCCCACCTCTCCTACGGCCACTGGGCGTTCGTCGGCAAAACGATCAAACAATTCACGCACCTCCGCTCGCCAGTCTGCACCCACCTCCGTGGGATGAAGACCTACGCCCACCGAGGTAACCTCCGGATAGCGCGAATGAAGCGACAGCAACTCTTCAGCAGTGTTGAGAGCCACACAGGGAAAGACCATATGCGACACACCGGCAGCGACAGCACGTTCCACCGCACCGCCGCAACCACCATCCGCACCATCAGGATAGTCCTCCCGAAGATATATATGTGTATGACTATCAATCATAAAACGATATCACCCCCAGCCGTTACCTCATCACTCATCACTCTGACTTATGACCTAAACCCGCCGTCCCGTAAGTTTATCAAGCAATGCCTTGAAAGGCTCTATCTCACTCTCTCCCAGTCCGGTCTTCTTAACAGCCTCAAGAGCACGACTCGAATAGTGAGCGATAGCGCGGCGACACGTCTCCGACACTCCCATCTTCTCATAGATGCGAGTCACCGTCTTGACACGAAGTTCTCCCGCAGGAAGAGAAATAGCGGCACGCAATGCCTCGGCATCTGGCGTGGCGGCATTCAGTCCGGCAGTGAGAAGATAGGTCTTCTTGGCATTGTTGATATCGCCGCCTATCGGCTTGCCAAACACCTCTGCATTGCCAAAGGTGTCAAGCCAGTCATCCTCTATCTGGAACGCTATGCCGAGCATTTCACCAAATTCGCGCATCTCCGCAGCCTGTGCTTCAGAGGCACCACCGATTATCGCGCCAACCTCAGCACACGCACCGAGCAAGGCGCCGGTCTTCAGTCGCACCATCTCTATATATTCTTCAGTGCTTACAGAGTCGCGCTCTTCATATTCCATATCATACGCCTGACCCTCGTAAACCTCTATGGACATGCGATTGAAAACCTCCATCACACGGCGAAGATACTTATCCTCCACCTGCATCATAAGCCCCTCGGCAAGGCTCAGCATCGTGTCGCCACTCAAAATGGCCGTATTGCTGTCCCACTTCACATGCACTGTCTGACGACCGCGGCGAGTGGCGCTCTCATCCATCACGTCATCGTGGAGCAAAGTGAAGTTATGAAACATCTCCAGGCCTAAAGCTGCCGACATAGCCTGCTCCTCCGGAGCACCGAAGGCAGCCGCCGACATAAGCGTCAACGCCGGACGCAAACGCTTGCCACCGGCATTCATTGCATATTCTATAGGCGCATACAGACTCGCCGGCCTGCGCTCTGCAAGATGAAGCGACTTTATGGCCGCTGTCACATCCTGAGTATATTCTGAAAGTCTTTTCATTTGTAATTCTTGAATTGAACGTATATCTCTTCGGGCAGATCCTTTCCGCGATCCACCTCAAGTGCTACCTTAAATCCGGTAAGAAATCTCTGATACATCATCGAGTCCGCGCCGCATGCGCGCTTGAACTCGGCTATCTCACGTTTCACCTCAGCGGGCGTCACCGAGTCAAGACGGATATGGTCTACATACTCCAGACCCAACTGATATCCCAATGCCTGGGCATCCACCTCGCCGAGCATCTTCATGATCTGCATACGTCCTTCCAAGGGTAGATGAGCCACGTAATCATCCATCTCGGAAGAGAAGGTCTGTATATCGGCCTCCGTCTTATAATGCTCGTAGGCATAGAGAGTGGCAAGTGAGAGCGTGTCGATCTTCACACCTTCAATGTGTCCTAACGACGCCTCACAGATAAAGCGTGCCACGGAGTCCGGGCTCACGTGCTCCATCATATAAGCCACCTTCTCGCCGTCTGACAACTTACCGAAGTCAGCGTCAAAGCCGGCACCGGCATCCTTCTTGCCTGAACATGAACACATACCGGCGAGCATAATTACCATCCCTGACAAGACTAAAATCCGTCTCCACATTGACATTTTTGATAAAAATTTCATAATCAATAGATTATTCAAAATTCCATATCCTCATCAATTATTGAAGGACATAATAATTTACAAAAATACTAAAAAAAACGGGCAAAAATGCTTGTCGTATCAAAAAATAGCATTAACTTCGCATTGCAACAGCGAAACGAAACGCAAAAGAAACGCAAAAACGTTAACGAACGCAGAAAGCAAACAGCAAAAGGAGTGGTGCTCGAGTGGCTGAAGAGGCACGCCTGGAAAGCGTGTATACGCCAAAAGCGTATCCCGAGTTCGAATCTCGGTCACTCCGCCAAGGAACACGCTGAAAATCAGTAAGATTTAAAGCGTGCTCCTTTCTTTTTACATCGTATAGGCTACTTAAAAAAAAGCCCGACAATGCCGAAAGTTGACGGAATTTGCCGAAAAATACCGATATTTGTTTGCGCGACGTTTGCGCGAGGTTTGCGCAAACAACTCAACTAAGGCTCGAAAGGCAAAAGAAGCCTTATGGTAACAACAAAATTTTACTTAGATGCTCGGAGAGCAACTGGAGCGACACATTCGCTTCGCATCAACATCACTTATCGTAGAAAGATCGCATCTTTTCCCCTTGGCATTCAATTAGCCTCAAATCAATGGGATGTAGCGTCTGCAACAATTAAGAATCATCCCGAAGCAAAATTTCTTAACACGCTTATTTCAAAGCGGAAGTCTGAATTAGACACCTTAATTCTCAAATTAGAGGAGTTTGAGAAAGAAAGAATTGCAGAAATGACGGCTACTGAGATACGGGATTATGCAGTTTCAGTCTTAAATCCGGATAATGAGAAACCGAAAGAGAACAAGCCGAAAGAAGATCCGAATACATTTTTGAAGTGGTATGACCGCTTCACAGAGCGTAAATCAGGGCGTACTAAAGCCATTTACGAAGCAACCCGCAGACGTTTGGTGGCTTGGCTCAAAAACGAGGAAGCACTTGCCAAAGTGAAGTTCGAGGATATAAAGAGAGTATGGTTGGAGGATTTTGAAGATTTCCTCTCTCAGACCGCCGGAGCCAATGCTAACGCCATACACTTCCGCAATATCCGCACCGTAGTAAATTACGCTATCGACAACGAAATAACAACCTACTATGCTTTCCGCCGTTTTAAGATCAAGACGGAAAAAACACGTAAGCGCAATTTCAAGGTAGATACCCTGCGCCGGATATTCAGCCATACCTGTAAGGAGGAATGGCAGCAAAAGTACCTCGATTTCTTCAAGCTGTCGTTTATGCTTATCGGTATCAATGTCGTTGATTTGTGCGGTTTGAAGAAAACATCCCAGGGTCGGGTCGAATATTTGCGAGCCAAGACTCACCGTCCTTACTCTATCAAGGTAGAGAAAGAAGCACGGGAACTTATCGAGCGTTACGCCGGTAAGGAATTACTTGTCAATTTCGCAGAGAACTATGCTAACTACCGCCACTTCTATAATAATCTCTGCAAGGGATTAAATGAAGTCAAAGAGCAGTTGGAATTAGAAGAACTGACAACCTATTGGGCGCGTCATTCGTGGGCTACAATAGCCCTCAAATTAGGTGTGAGCAAAGATACAATCGCGCTCGCTCTTGGTCACGGCGACAATGATGTAACCGGTATTTACCTCGAATACGAAATGCAAGAAGTGGACGAAGCCAACCGCAAAGTCCTCGATTGGGTTCTCTACGGCAAGAAGGACGGAGTCGTTGTTGACCCTGCTTTCAAGGCTGCAGCAACTGTGGCGGAAAAGAAGCCAAAGCGTGGTAGACCTCGCAAAATTGCTTAGGACTTGACCGGGTAAAAGATACCTTTAATTAGCTGCGACATTCCGTTTTCGGTGAATGTCGCAGTTAACTTTTCGCAGACATAA
>CAYVZJ010000028.1:0-33532 GCA_964456155.1 uncultured Sangeribacter sp. | reverse complement strand
TACCTATGGTACAATAAATTAAAAAATGTCATGTACTGTAGCCGGAGGCATGTCCATACGTTGCTCGGCAGGGTTTTCTTCGGAGGTGGGATTTGCCGGAGGCAATAAAAAAGGATTTGCGACCTTGCGGGGCAAATCCTTTTTTATTCTCTTTTGGCTTTCGCTTACTTTTTGGTGCGGTTGCCATAACGGCTGCGGAATTTGTCAACACGACCTGCGGTGTCCACAAGTTTCTGCTTGCCGGTGAAGAAGGGGTGAGATGATGATGTGATCTCAAGCTTCACCAGAGGATATTCCTTACCGTCGATTACGATTGTCTCTTTTGCTGCTACTGTGGAGCGGGTGATGAAGGTCTCGTCGTTTGACATGTCCTTGAATACCACTTCACGGTAGTTGGAGGGATGGATGTCTTTTTTCATTGTGACTTTTAATTTTTTTCTGCAGTTAAAAAATTAATTTTAATCTTTCTGTCTTACGGAAGCGTCAGACTTTCAGATATTTACTTGCGTGACAGGTCGCGATCCCGTCACATTGGCCTACAAAATTACTAAAATTTGCCGTAATGACCAAACATGCCCCCATATTTTTTCATTTTGTGCGCTGTTCCGTTCGTAGGAGAGACATTGACAGGGAGTAGGTTTTTAGGGTGGTCAGGACGGTGATTATGCCTGCGAGAGTCCACGCTAATATAGTAAGATGGTCGGTGATTGCTCTTACAAAGGAGATGTTGAGATCTATCCTGAAGATGCTCACCATATCCGGTATATGCGGATGCCATTCCGCCAAATAGGCCGTAACGTATGGCATCAGCAGCGTAAGAAGCACCCCTGCCGCAAATCCGGCAAGAGCGGAGAGCATCACCGCTATCTTGCTGCGTCGGCGTCTTTCGGCTGTGTGCAGCTTTACCATCTCTACAGAGTTCATTCTGCTTCGCAGAGCGGACATAAACCTTACATTTGATGAAATGTCAGGGTTGAAGTCCGAAAAGAGTTGCTTTATCTTGGCATCTTCCATATTTAGATGAGAAGTTTATCTGTTTATGAGTTTATGAGTTTAGGCCGGTTCAGTCGGGGGTTAACAAGCCACGGAGGTGGGTTCGGCCTCGGGATAGATGTTGCTTCACGGCGTCTTGTGTCGTCTCCTGTATCTCTGCTATCTCTTTTACGGAATAACCTTCCATGTAATATAGCAGAACGGATGTCCGTTCCTTAGGATTAAGGCGGTCGAGCGCTTCATAGAGAGCCTGATACCTGAAAGCGGAGTCGCTCTCCGCCTCAGCGGGTATGGCTGCTGCTTCAGTGTATGAGGAGGTGAGCCTTTCGCCGCGTTTATGATTGAGGAAGGTGTTGTAGCCTATCCGGTGTATCCATGCGTTAAATTTTTCCGGATTGGAAAAATCATCGCAGGAGAGATACGCTTTGATATAAGATTCCTGAGCCAAATCATCTGCAAGGGCAGAGTCACCGCAGCAAAGAGCCACAAGAAAGCGTCTGAAGGCTCCTTGTGTGCTCTCTACGTGTGATATGAATTGCTCACGTGTCATTCGGGGAGGTTTACGTCTTGACTGTCGGAGATTTCTTCTGCATTTTCCTGACACTGCATCTTCTTACGGTTGACATTGTACACTATCAGATTGCCCACGCCGATGGCCAGAAATATCAGACCGATTATAAGGGAGACCTCGATTTCAGCGTCGTTTATGGAATAGCCGGTGCAAAGGTGTATGATACATAATATCCAAATCACACCTCCTACGAGGGTATCGACACATCCTACTTTCAAGCGTTTGCTCTGGAGGTCCTGAGGCGTCTTGCGCGGTTTGCTCAGAGCTTCAGCCAGGCGGTTGACGTCTACATTATTGTTGGATTCGATGGCTTTGATCAACACCTGTGCGTTTTTATTCTCCTTATTGATTGCTGCAAGATATTTAATCAGCACGATAGAGACGGGGAGCACTACACAGATGAAAATGGGGACTATTATTTGCTGCATGATTATATAAAATATTTAAGTTAGACATTCATTTGATTTTCTTCTTTTGAGACATCTCGTAATATAGACACACCCGGATGACAAAAGGTGACATGTAGATTAAAAAAGATTTAAGGATGGAATGAAAAAAAATGGCACCCGCTCACGCGGCCACCATTTCATAACATTTTATTAACAATTTAAAAACGATTCTCAAATTATTCTATAAATTATTCAAATTCAATGATGGGCTGATCTGTAGCCATGACGTCATTTTCAGCCACGAGTATTCTCTTGACCGTGCCGTCCATATCGGAAGCGAGGTCGTTTTCCATCTTCATGGCCTCATATACGAGTACGTTCTGACCGGATTTTACTTTGTCGCCCGGCTTAACGAGGATCTCAATGACGGTGCCGCCCATCGGAGCCTTCAGTGTCGGGCCTGTGATGGTGTCAGCCGGTTTTTCAGCCTTAGCCTCGGCCTTGGGTGCTTCAGCAGGAGCAGCAGCCTTAGCAGCCTCATATTCAGCCTTACGCTTATTCTTCAGGAAGCCGGTAGCCACAGCGGGAAGAAGCTGAAGCAAGAGGTATTCCTCATCGTTCTGTGCAAGTTTCACGCCGCCGAATTCTGCGAGTTCGGGGTTGGCGGGTTTGCGATAAGAGGATACGTCGTAAGGAGTCTCCACGGGAGTACCGGCTATCTTCTCGCGGAAGGCGGGATCCACCTCTACGGGAGTCTTACCGTATTCACCCTTTACGAGAGCGACAAACTGATTGTTCTTGTTGGAATAGTCGGGAGCGCCTTTGCGACGGTCGAGGGCAAGAGCCACGGCCTGCGAACCGACAATCTGAGAAGTGGGAGTCACGAGGGGTACGAGACCGGCATCGCGGCGCACCTTCGGGATGAGAGCCATAGCCTCATTGAGC
This sequence comes from uncultured Sangeribacter sp., assembly GCA_964456155.1. GTDB lineage: Bacteria > Bacteroidota > Bacteroidia > Bacteroidales > Muribaculaceae > Lepagella. Next base: position 30,634 of record CAYVZJ010000028.1, on the reverse strand, counting down.
ACGTCTTCTGCGCCAAGCTGACGAAGGTTGGCCACCATGTTGGAGTACATGCCACCCGGCACCTCTGCATTCTTGACAAGTTCGTTGGGTTTCGGGAATCCGAAGTAAGCCTCAATCTTATGGCATGCATCGAGGAGGTCTTCCTCACGGTTTTCAGTGGCAGCTGCGATAGCGCGGTCAAACTCGGCATTAATCTCTGCCGGCATTGCTGCGTAAGCCTCTTCGAAGTCTTTCGGCCATTTGTCTTTGTTGAGGTCAAAGTCTGCCAACGCCTTGCGGGCATCCTTGAGTTCTTTTCTGATTTTGGCTACGGCGTCCATATTGACGTCGAGCTCAATGCCGAGTTTCTGGCAGAAGATCCAGACGAGTTCCACAGCCGGTGCAGCCGATCCACCGCCAAACCACCATATATTGGTGTCGACGATATCCACGCCCTTGATGATAGCGGTAAGCACTGATGCAAGACCGTAACCGGGTGTGCAGTGAGTGTGGAAGTCTACGGGCACTTTCAGCGCCTGCTTCAGCTTGGGCATCAGAGAGAAGATGCGTGACGGATTTACCAGACCGGCCATATCCTTGAGTGTCACCATCTTGGCGCCGAGGGCCTCCATCTCTTTAGCCTTCTCTACGAAATATTCGTCGGTAAATATCTTTTCAGGCGCAACCGGAGCGGGCTCGGCACCACCGAAGAGGCGGGCAAAGAAGCCTTTCTTCTTGGCGGGTTGAGCTGCCGGCGCCTCATCCTTCGGATCCACGGTATAACATACTGCAGCGTCAGCGATACCGCCAAGTTCGTTGATCATACGGATGGAGCCCTTGATGTTGTTGATATCATTGAGGGCATCGAAGATTCGCATCACGTTAAGACCATTCTTGATAGCCTCCTTATAGAAGCCTTCAAGCACGTAGTCGGGATAAGGCACGTATCCGAAGAGGTTGCGACCGCGTGAAAGGGCTGAAAGAAGTGAAATGCCCTTCATAGCCTTAGAGCACTCGCGGAGACGCTCCCAGGGAGATTCACCGAGGTAACGCATCACGGAGTCGGGCACTGCGCCGCCCCATACCTCCATGATATAGAACCGTGCGTCACGATAGAGGGGGAGCAGGACGTCGATGTTGGCCTGCTTCATACGGGTAGCAAAGAGAGATTGCTGACCGTCGCGAAGAGTAAGGTCGCGAACCAGAATTTTTTTTGCCATTGTGTTATATCAAAAAATGTGTTGTGTTATATCAAGATGTTATTAGATTATGTCGGTAGTAGTTGGAAGACCGGTACGTGACACCGATCAGTCTTTTCTGATGACGCGCTAATTTATATAATTCTTTTTGAATACGGAAAAAATTCTTCAATTTTTTTACGAAAGGTGTTATATAACCTAAAAATCAGGTTATTCAAACACACCTTCAAGTGATTCCGCCTCATCCGGAGCCTCCGGCTCTACGGCATAGACCTCTCCTGCACATGCAGAGAAATCGGCAGGGAAGGTAAACTTGGCATTCTGCGAATACTTGAGCTTCTTGTCGCCATACACCTTCTTCATATAGTAGCCGTAGATAGGCAAGGCAGCGCGTGCGCCTTGACCATAGGCCATTGAGTTGAAATGGATATATCGTTCCTCACCGCCTACCCAGACGCCTGTGACAAGGTCAGGGGTAAAGCCCATAAACCATGAGTCGGAGTTGGAGTTGGTCGTACCGGTCTTGCCGCCCATCTGTGCTGAGATGCCGTAGCGCGAACGCAGTGAAGCGCCCGTGCCCTGATCCACGACGTTGAAAAGCACTGACAGTATCCGGTAAGTGGCCTTCTCTGAAAGCGCCTCGGTACGGTGAGCTGTAGCCGAATATATTACGTTTCCCTGATTGTCCTCGATTCGCGTTACGTACATGGGGTCTACGCGGATACCTTTGTTGGCGAAAGTAGAATAGCCGCCTACCATCTCGCGGATAGAGGCATCGAAGGCACCGAGTGAAAGGGTAAGGTTGGGTTCCAGAAAACCGCTTATACCATACATTCGTAGCTTCTTGGCGAAGTTGGGGGCTTTCAGTTCGTTGAGCAGTTTGGCAGATATCCAGTTGTTGGAGTTGGTCAGAGCCCAGCGTAGATCCACGCTCTCGCCTATACGCGCGGAGCCGCTGTTGCGCGGCGCCCATCCACCGAACACCGGCTGGGTATTCATAAACTGGCTGCAGGGCGTATAGTCCTGCTCCATGGCCATCGCGTAAAGGTATGGCTTGGCCGTGGAGCCAACCTGTCGGCGTCCGCGTGAGGCCATGTCATACTGGAAGAAGGTGAAGTCCGGTCCGCCTACATATGCTTTGACATGGCCGGTGGAGGGATCCATGCTCATAAGGCCCGTGCGCAGTATCGACTTCATGTATAGAAGAGAGTCGTATGGCGACATGGTGACGGTCTTCGAGCCGGGCACGGTCTTGCCATTCTCCTTCACCCAGGCAAAGACATCCATGGTATATTTCTCGTTGAAGGCTTTGTCTATCTCCTCCTGAGTGCATCCGGCGAGCTTCATCACGCGGTATCTCTCCGTCTGCCGTATGGCCTGCTTGATAAGGTTGCGTACTCCGGAGGCTGAGAGCTCAGCGGAGTTGGTGGTGTAAGGACCGAGCGGCGAACCCTTCTTCTCTGCGAAAAACTGTGGCTGCAGATAGCCTCCGAGATGCTCGTTGACAGCCTCTTCGGCATACTGCTGCATACGTGTGTCTATGGTGGAGAAGATGCGCAGTCCGTCGGTGTACAGATTATAATAAGAGCCGTCGGGCTTCGGATTTTTCAGTATCCAGCCATAGAGCGGATTGTCTTCCCATTGCGTGGAGTCGGCTGTATAGTTGCCCATGGCGATATTGTAGCCGACAAGACTCGAATAATTGGAGCGCTCGGGTCGTTCGGGCTTCTTGGCAGTCATCAGTCGTCGTATCTCTTCTCGTAGATATGGCGCACCTCCTTCGCGATGGTCCACCTTATGATAATCCAGTCCGAGGGGAAGTTGCTTGAGACTGTCAGCCTCTTCGGGGGTAAGCATGTCTGCCTTCACCATCTGGTCAATTACGGTATTGCGTCGGCCAAGTGTCCTCTCCGGGTGACGCAGCGGATTGAAGTATGAGGGATTTTTAAGCATACCCACGAGCATCGCTGCCTCTTCCACTTTCAGTTCGGAGGGTTCTTTGCCGAAGTATACGTTGGCTGCCGTTTTGATGCCCACTGCATTGTTGAGGAAGTCAAAACGGTTGAGATACATATTGATTATCTCATCCTTAGTATAAAAGCGCTCCAGTTTGATGGCTATCATCCATTCGATAGGCTTCTGCATGGCGCGTTTGAACATATTGGATGATGGCTGCGAATAGAGCTGTTTTGCGAGCTGCTGGGTGATGGTGGAGCCGCCGCCTGCAGATTTATTACCCATCGCAAGGGTCTTGACAGCTGTACGTCCCAGAGCCATGAAGTCTATGCCGGAATGTTGGTTGAAGCGGGCATCCTCAGTGGCAATCAATGCGTTGATGACGTACGGAGATATTGACTCGTAATCATTGTAGACGCGATTGCCCGCACCGGCGAAATATCGTCCGAGTTCTGTAGTGCCGTCGGAGGCATACACCACAGAGGCAAGTTTGTCGTGTGGGTCCTCGAGTTCTTCGATAGGTGGCATATATCCGATGACACCGTTATATATCAGCAGAAGAAACAATGCTATGAGAGTACCGACGCCGAGGAAGGAAATCCAGAGCCAGCGTACGGCCTTATTGGAAGAAAACTGTGGAAATTTCATGCAGTCTCGTTATCAATTCAAAATACAAATTACAAATTTAAAATAAAAACCCGAAATAAAGACCGCATTCTCCAAAAATGTTAGAACGCTTTTGCACATCGTATGCGAGTATGGGGGGATAATTGGTGCTTATCGGGCTTTTATTTATTTTTGCGTAAAAATAGATGATGATGATACAGCACAGATTATTCCGTATTCTATATACCGCTTCTTTGGTTGCGTCGCTTTTGTTGCCGATATCCTGCGGACATTCCGGAGAGAGTGAGGAGCATGAACATGAACATGAAGAGGGTGAGGAGCATGGTTCAGACCATATTGTTTTAAGCCATGAGGCGGAAGAGAACGCCGGCATCGAGACGGAAACAGTCACGCCGTCCGCATTCCGCAACGTAATTCGTGCCGGTGGTGTAATAGAAAATACACGCACGGCCGAAAGGATAGTGAGCGCGCCGGCTTCCGGTATTCTCACCTTCTCGGGCAATCTTGTCACCGGTAGCCAGGTGACGCAAGGAAGAAGCATCTGCACCATCTCATCCAAAGGTATGGAGGCCGGTGATGATATCCTCCGTGCACGCGCCGCTCTGTCGGCCGCCCGCAAGCAGTTGGAGCGTGGTGAGGAATTGTATAAGTCAAATCTCATGACCCGGCGTGAATACGAGAGCCTGCAGAGTGATGTGGAGGCCGCTGAGGCATCCCTCGCCGGTGTGTCATCTCGCACCGCCGGAGCAGGCGTGACAGTGACGGCACCGATTAGCGGCTACTTGCTCAACATCCGGGTGCGTTCCGGTGAATATGTAAATGCCGGCGATCCGATAGCCGTCATCTCACAAAGCCGTCATCTTATGCTGAGAGCCGATGTCAGCGAACGACACGCTGCCGATGTCGGTAATGTGATGAGTGCCAATATCGTCACTTCCGACGGTCAGACTTATTCACTTGATAATCTCGAGCCACGTGTGGTATCTTCAGGAGTGACCGATATCTCACAAGGATATTATATACCCATATTTATTGAATTCAATAATCCCGGCGGTCTGCATAGCGGCACGAATGTCAAGGCTTACCTGCTCGGCACTCCACGCGAAGGTGTGATCTCTGTCCCTAAGGAGGCGATAGTAGAGGAGAGTGGTGTCTTCTCCGTGTATGTAGAGACGGGACATTGTGAATATGAGCGCCGGGAAGTAAGCTTAGGTGCTTCCGACGGTATCAGGACTGAGATAAAATCCGGTCTGAAGCCGGGCGATAAGGTGGTGACTAAAGGTGCGATGAGCGTACGCATGGCCGGCATGGGCAGCAAGATACAGGGACATACCCATAATCATTAAAGGTTACAGCCATGCTTGACAGAATCATATCTTTCTCATTACGCAACAGGCTGCTTATAGCCCTGGCGGCTGCCGTCATAATCGCGGCCGGATGTGTCTCTATCTCACGTATGGAGGTAGACGTTTTTCCGGATCTGAATGCTCCCACAGTAACGATAATGACGGAGGCCGGTGGTATGGCGTCAGAAGAGGTAGAGCAATTAGTCACCTATCCGATAGAGACGGCTCTCAACGGCACAGTTGGAGTGCGCCGCATCCGCAGTCAGTCCTCGCAAGGCTTCTCTGCAGTCTGGGTAGAGTTTGACTGGGATACAGACGTATATCGAGCCCGTCAGAATGTGGCCGAACGACTTGCCGGTGTGTCGTTGCCCAAAGGTGTATCCACGCCGGTGATGGGTGCGCAGACATCCGTGCTTGGCGAGGTGCTCTTCGTCGGTCTGAGTTCTGACAGCCTCTCACTTCGCGAACTGCGAACTATCGCCGACGCGCGTATCGCTCCGCGACTTGCCGGAGTGCCCGGGGTGGCTCAGGTATCCGTGCTCGGCGGTGAGGCTAAGGAGTATCAGATACGTCTCCGGCCGGAGAGGATGCATCATTACGGCGTTACTATAGATGAGGTCATGGAGAGTGTGACCGATATCAACCGCAATGCCTCCGGCGGGGCTCTTTATGAATACGGCAACGAATATCTCATCCGCGGACTGATTTCCGTCAATGATATGGACGTCCTTGCCCACAGTGTGGTGAAAGGGGGTGAGAAGGGTGCACCGGCTATCCTTCTTGAGAATGTGGCCGATGTTGTAGAGGGTAATTCCTTCCCACGCACGGGTGACGCTTCCGTCAACGGTAAGGAAGGTGTGATAATGACGGTAAACAAACAACCGTCCACCGGCACCGAGCAACTCACCCGCAATCTCGACAAAGTGCTCGAGGAGATGCGGCCCGGTTTGCCCCCGTCGGTGGAAATACATACCGATCTTTACCGGCAGCAGAATTTCATCGACAGTTCGATGGATAATATCAAGGAGAGTCTTATTGAAGGCGCTATTTTCGTCTGCATCATCCTCTTCGTCTTCCTGATGAATCCGCGCACCACCCTCATCTCTATCGTCACTATTCCGCTGTCAATGCTGATGACCATTCTTATGCTTCGTCTGTTGGGCATGACAATCAACACCATGAGCATCGGCGGTATCGCCATAGCCATTGGTTCGCTGGTAGACGATGCTATTGTGGATGTAGAGAATGTCTACAGGCGGTTGCGTCTTAACGCGTCGCTGCCGGAAAATCAACGAGAGTCTCATCTTAAAGTGATATTCAATGCATCACGCGAGGTGAGAATGCCTATTCTCAATTCTACGCTGATAATAGTGGTCAGTTTCCTGCCTCTATTCTTCCTGCAAGGTATCGAAGGCCGTATGCTCGTGCCTCTCGGTGTGGCTTTCATCCTCTCTCTCGTAGCATCGACTCTTGTGGCTCTTACGCTTACTCCGGTGCTCTGCTCATGGCTTCTGCCTGCACAAGGACTCAAAATCGAGGACTCTCGTTTGGTGGTATTTTTAAAACGTATTTATGGAAGGTCGCTCGCCTACGTGCTTCTACATTGGCGTCCGGCCATCATCTCGATAATCGTACTCTTTGTTTTCGCCCTCGGCCTTTTCTTCACTTTCGGCAGCGACTTTCTGCCTCCCTTCAATGAGGGCTCCTTTACTATAAATGTCAGCGGTCCTCCGGGGCTCTCTCTTGATGAGTCGCGAGAGCTTGGTCATCGCGCAGAGAAGCTGCTTATGGAGGTGCCTGAGATAAAGAATGTGGCCCGAAAGACGGGACGCGCCGAACTTGACGAACACGCCTTAGGTATTAATGTATCAGAGATAGAGGCTCCTTTTGAACTTAAGGACCGAAGCAAGGAGGAAATGCTCAGCGACATCCGACATCGTCTGTCTGCCATCCAGGGCGCTAATATCGAAATCGGCCAACCCATCTCTCACCGAGTGGATGCGATGCTTTCCGGCACACAGGCTAATGTCGCTATAAAAGTATTCGGCAATGACCTGATGCAGATACATAATGTCTGCAAGGAGATAAAGGAACACATCTCAGGAGTGGAGGGCGTGCATGACGTGGCTATGGAGCAACGTGTGATGAGGCCTCAGCTGAAGATTACCCCTGACCGCGACATGATGGCCCGCTATGGTCTTACCATCCCTCAGTTTGCCCAGGCCGTGAGCATCATCTCCGGAGGTGAGACCGTGTCGGAGGTTTACTCGGAAGGGCGTGCATACGAACTTAAGATATGCGTGTCACCCTCCGCCGTGGAAGATATGGAGGCTATCCGCGATCTTCCAATCACTCTTGATGACGGCAACGTGATATCACTCTCAGACGTGGCGACAGTTGAGATCGGTGATGGTCCGGATGCCATCTCACGTGAAAACCTTCAGCGAAAAAGCGTGGTGAGTGTCAACGTCTCCGGACGAGACTTGGGAAGCACCGTAGAGGATATACGCGCAGAGTTGGATGAGATACCCCTCCCTTCCGGCGTAAGAATAGAATTAGGCGGACAGTTTGAGACGGCAAAAAGTGCATCGCGTACGCTATTGCTTACCTCACTGCTATCGATACTTATCATCTTCCTCTTGCTCTACAATCAATTCCGAGACTGGAAACAGTCAGCCGTCGTCATGCTCAATCTCCCCCTTGCGTTGATAGGCGGTGTCTTTGCCATTGCCTTGTCTTCTTACGTGGTGAGTATTCCGGCTATTATCGGTTTTATCTCGCTCTTCGGTATCGCGACGCGCAACGGCATGCTGCTGGTGGATAAATACAACGAATTGATCAAATCCGGTATGTCTCCGGCAGAGGCTGTAATGCATGGTTCGGAGGAGCGTCTTAACCCCATTATAATGACTGCATTAACTTCAGCGTTGGCACTGATACCGCTCGCTGCCGGTGGCGCCACGCCGGGCAACGAGATACAAAGTCCGATGGCAAAGGTGATCTTGGGAGGTCTTGTCACTTCTACATTGCTCAATGGTTTTGTAATACCCATAATGTATCTGAAATTGAAACTTTTTCGCCATCATCCATAATTGCGTATTCCAATTTTTGTGTGTATCTTTACCGCATGAAAATGAATAGAGATAATATAAAGATACAATGTATGTCGCTGCTCAACAGCGGTAAGTATACGCTCTTAGCGATATGTATATCAGGTAGTTTCGCTTCTGTGAAGGCGGATACTTATAGCGAGGTGCTTCAGGGTATTTTAGCGGGTAATCGTGTGCTTCAGACGGAGAGGGCAGTGCTCGAAGCAGAGAGTGCGGAGAATATGGCCGGTCTGCTACTTCCCAATCCGGAGGTGGAATTCGCCTACCAATGGGCCACTCCGGGTTCGTCGCCTGACAAGAAAATGCTTGATGTCTCGCAGAGTTTTGATTTCGCTACTCTTTCAGGCGGCAAGCGCCGTGTGGCTCGCAGCCGCAACGCAGTGGCTGAAAATAATTATCAGACCTCAAGAATGTCGGTGGCAGGAGAAATAGATCAGCTGATGACCGATGCTGTCTATATGCAGCGAATGGCTACACTGTATAGCCTTACGGACAGCCTGATGGCGCAGTTTGAGGATGCAAGTCGCCACAAGATGAAGATGGGTGATATGACCGCTTTAGAATATAACGGTGTGCTAATTCAGCGTCGCAACGCAATCACTGATGAGGCTCTTCATCGTATCGACATGGAGGCTAATCTGGCAGAACTCGACCGACTCGCCGGTGGACAGATGCCGGCCTGGAATTGTGAGAATTATTCAAGTTGGTCACTCCCCGTAGATTTTGAGTCTTGGTGGGGAGTGGCGTCCGGTCAAACTCCTGATTTGGTTGCTGCACGTTCTGAAATAACACTGGCTAATGATGAGATTGCCCTTCGACGTAAGGAGGGTTTGCCGTCATTCTCATTAGGATATACCAGCGAAATGATTAAGGATGATAATCATTTCGGTGTCTCTCTTGGTGTCGAACTCCCTCTTTGGGGCAATCACGGACGTGTGAAGGCGGCAAAGGCTGCCGCAGCAGCGGCGGAATTGCGACTTGAGGAGTTACGCTATATGGCGCGCGCTGATGTAGAGACAAAATACAAGAGAGCTAAGGCGCTGATGAAGACTGTGGAAGACGTCAAAGAGATACGCCGCAGTTGTGGTGATACCATGGCTCTTCAGGAGGCCTACGAGAAGGGTGCCATCACGCTCGATGATTATCTCGGTCAACTCATCGGTCTTCTCGACCTCGACAAGCGTGTGCTGGAGACAGAGCGCGATTATCAGCAGGCTCTCGTCCAACTGCGTGCCGCCGCCGGTGTGTGGATGCAATGATTATTTTTTCTTCACCGAAAAACCGAATTTCCCGATAAGGTCGCCCAAGGCGTAATAACCGCCATGCGCGTAGGCCATCAGCCCGGCCTCTTTGAGTGAAAACGCACCGGTAGCCTTGTCGATATATCTATCGTCGGCGCGCAGACAGAGCACGTCGGCGATTATCATATCATGGCTGCCGAGGTGCATCACCTCCTTCACGCGACACTCTATCGATAGGGGAGACTCCTCGATGGTGGGCGATGACACCATCTCTCCGGGAAGCGGAGTAAGCCCTGTCTCTTTCCATTTATTATAATCCTTACCGCTGCGCACGCCTACCCAGTCTGTGGCGCGCGCCATACTTTCCGTCGTAAGATTAAGAGTAAATTCCATATTCCGTATGATAAGCGGATACGAATATCTTTCCGGACGCACGGAAATATAGAGCATCGCGGGATTGGTGCAGATAGTTCCCGTCCATGCGATGGTAAGCATATTCCATTCCTCGGGAGAGGCGCCGCAGGTTACGATTGCCGCCGGTGCGGGATATACCACAGTGCCGGGTTTCCATGTCTCTTTAGCCATAATTCTTTTCTTTTCCACAAAATTAAACAAATTTCCCCAAATACCATCACCCCGTCTAACTCATAACACCGGTCTCACTCTCGTCCCGTAGGGACGTAATTTGGCTAACCGGGTACGTAGTGCCCGGATAAGTATCCCACATCCTACAGTCCCGGAGGGACTGCATCTCGATTTTAGGTATATAAAAAAATTGTTAATTTTCAATAAATTACCCTTAAAAGTTTGTCCGGATGAATATATTATACTATCTTTGTAAACTGCTAAACCTGACATCGGTCATTGCATGATAGAAATTATAGGCCAAACGTATTGTATATAGTAATATATTTCTACATACTTTTTTACTTGTAATCCTATGAATTGATGTTGATTAGCAGTATTTGAAATTATTAACAACCTGATTGATTTCAACTGACATTTTAATCCACGGCCATTAATCCCGGCTTGTTCACCTGACGGTGTAATGACATCGTATGTGCTGATTGGATATCTTCAATCTCCAACAAGAGCAGTTAATGCTGTGGCAAACAATGTCTCAAATGTGAAATTACGAATACTGAAAATAATAATAAATTCATTAATAACTACGTAACACAGAAAGTTATGGCAAATTCCAAGAAATGGTTATGGACATTGGCTGCCCTTCCGCTTATGGCGGCCTGTTCTTCAGACGCTCCCGACGGAGGTGGCACCAACGGTGATGAAATCAAAGACGGAGTCTTCATGACCGTCAACATCAATCCCAACGGCAGACTTACAAGAAGTCAGACCAACGGAGATAACTCAAGTGACGGTGGCGTAGAAGAGGGTTCGGAAGCAGAGAATAACGTTAAGAAAATTCTGATAGTACTCGCTGACCCCGCTACTAACGGATATATCGCCTCTTCCCTGATTCAGTCTTCCGATCCGGGCAATCCGATTGTAAATATGACCGTAGACGGAGATAGGGTTTATCAGGCGCATGCTAAATTCAGCAAGACCGCTATGAGTGCATTCTATGGCCTCTATCCTGATGCTGCAGAACGCACGGTAAGTGTTTATGTCTACTGTAATCCCGTTCAGGTGCTTCAGGATAGTTTTGAAAATCTCGAGCCTGAAAATACCGATTGGGTCAACTGGTCATTCACGGCAAATGATGCCGAAGGTCTTGGACTGCTTTGGTCAAAAGAGAATGGTTTCATGATGTCAAACGTCAGCAGTGCCGTGCGTTATCTTCCCGCCAATATGGACGACTGGAGTTTCTACAGCAGTGAGAGCAGTCCGTTTGATCTCTCAGGCGTCAACAATCCCGGATTGTTGAGTGAGGTGGACAATTCATCTGATAACGGTGGCGGTACCATCGATGTGCATCGTATGGCCGCGCGTTTCGATTTCCGTGACGGTTCCCAGATGAAGGTGACCAACGGTAACGGCGCAGCGGGTGTCCCCTTCACGTATAATACCATAGTTGACAGTCACGAGAACCCGATCGTACAGACCGAGATCGTCAATATGTCTCTGGTGAATCTCATCAACTCGGAGTATTATCTTGGCAGGGTCTCTGCCAACGGTACGGAGACTAACGCACAGCTGCTCGGCGCTGAGAAAAAATGGATGTTTAATGCCAACGGTACTCCGGTAGCCGGTTCGGGAAATTATGTGGTGTCCCGTTATGCAGCAGAAAAGGCTAAGAATGATGGTATCAACTCAAATTATACCCAGTATTTCCAATATCCGTTCTTCGGTCCCAATAACAAGGTTCAGCTCGGTATGGATGACTCCGGCGCTGCTGTATGGGATGTAAAATATGTAGATGAACTTTGTTCCGGAAATCCCGATGACAATTATGGAGGCTCCTCTTCATATTATGTATGGAGATATGTTACGGAGAATACAATTCCTGCCCCGGGTGGCAACTACAATCTGCAGAATAACGGTCAGACCACCGGTGTGGTGTTCAAGGCAAAAATGAAGGGTACCACTTATCTGCGTGACAGCGAGGACCCATGGGATCAGAAATTGTATACCGCCCTTACAACCATGACCGGTTCTGACAGTTTTAAGGCAGATATCCTCTACGCGTTCACCGGTAAGAAGCTTTACTGCACATGGGAGCATGTCCAGAACGCCGCTCTACAGGCTGCGGGTTTTAATCCTCTTGCTTCCACCCAGTCGCTTGACCGTTCCGCCGCATTATATGTAGCATGTTTCGGTACAGGTGGTTTCGGTACCGTTAATTATACTTATCGTGAGAATGGTGAGATCAAGACTGTTACCGTTACCGATGATCACGCCACAGATTTGACTTCAGCCAATACAGCATGGATCAACTGGAAAAATGCTGGATATCCCAACAGCGGTGATCTGCTGAAACTGTTCCGTCAGAAAGTGACAGGTGCCGCATTTACTATCTATCAGGGTTCAACTGATCCCAAGAAGGGTTGGGGTTATTATTGCTATTACTATTACTGGAATCATCACAATGATAACCTGAATAATACTGTTCTTGGTCCTATGGAGATAGCGGTTGTGCGTAACAATGTGTACAAACTGGCAGTAACACGTCTGAATGTTCTCGGTCATCCGCGTCTTGCTGACAATGACCCGGATTCTCCCACGCCGGATAATCCCGATGAGAAGGGTGATGTATACATGGAAGTTAGTGTCCGTGTCGTGCCTTGGGTTGTTAGATTTAACCAGATCGAGTTTTAAAATTTCGAGTAAATCAAAGATACGATACCCGAAGGGTACCTGAAGGGATGAGCGGAGTGATACCCGCTCATCTCACCAAACCAAATAAAGATATAACTCTCTATAGCATGAGACTGCCCGGTAATATAAGATTCGCATTTATCGCTGTCATTTTTATGTCCGCGATGTTCTCCATAACCTCATGTGACCGTCTGCACGAACATCTCGCACCGTGTGAGACAGGTGTCCGTTTAAGATTCGTATATGATTATAATATGGACTTCGCGAATGCCTTTCCCTCTCAGGTAGACTGCCTGACTCTTCTTATATATGATAGTGAAGGCAACTATATCCGCACTCAGACTGCATTCAAGGATGAGACATCTGACGAAAACTGGCGTATGGTGATTGACCTTCCGGCAGGTACATACAGTATGCTCGCCTATGGAGGCATTCAATGTGAGGAGTCTTCCTTCGCTTTTGTCACTCCGCCGGCAGAGACTCCGGAGAACCGCCTGCAGGTTAGGTTAGATCCGCAATTTCTGTCTGAAAATGTTGACCGGCCGTTGCATCATCTCTATTACGGCGCATTGGATATCACCGTTCCGGAGGCCGGAGCCGGCACTTCATATACTGAAGAAACAGTCTATATGATCAAGGATACCAATGATATACGTATCATTTTGGCTAATGATAACGGTCTTCCTACAGATGAGGCTGATTTTGAGTTCACTATTGTTGACAACAACACCCTGCTGGATTGGCGTAATATGCCGGTGGATATTCCCGCGCAGACCTATCATCCATGGGCGAAGGGTAATGTAATAGCCGGACTCTATGCCTCCGATGTTGAGGCTCAGATGGCTTATGCCGAGTTTTCTACCTCCCGTCTGATGAGAAACAGTGGCGCGCTGCTAAGGGTGACACGCGTCAGCGATGGTTCTGAAGTAATAAGAATACCGCTTGTAAATATATTGCTGCTGCTTAAGAGCGAGCGATATCGCACGATGGGTGATCAGGAATTTCTTGACCGTCAGAGTATGTGGAATCTGACTTTCTTCCTCACACAGAGCGGAGAATGGCTCAAGGCTTCCATTGTGGTCAATGACTGGCTGGTAAGAATAAATAATATTGAAGAATGACAAGACCCGTCGAAATATCAAGATATGTACGTCTGCTGCCGCTGCTGCTCGCAGGGCTTCTGATTGCGTGCTCATCCGACAAACAAGGTGAGCCCGACAACGGGGCACGCGACGGGGAGATATCTCTGGAGCTTGATGTCAGTGTGCTCGGTTCATCCGGTACAGCCGATGGGCGCATGACACGCGGAGAGCTTGCGGATGATTACGAACCGGCCGCGTATCCCTGGGAAGATCTGTCACATCTTCGTGTAATTATTGTCGATGATGCCACAGGTCTGATAGTCCACAATCGCGGTGTCCGATTTGAGGATGGTCTTCCAATGGCTGATAATATGCGTTTCAATGTGAAAGGTGAAAATGACTATACCGTATATCTGCTCGGCAACAGTGAGAATGCAGGGGTCGGGTTGGATTTCGGCATCGATGTGCTTCCTGTGGATAGTGAATATCCGGAGGGACTAATCGAGGATAAGATGCTGATATGCGGGGATGGAGCGGTGCTTTTTGACAATACGGGGACTTCTAAGACACTGATCCCTATGTGCGAGAAGTATACCGTCCGGACCGAAAAATATACCGGGGCGCTGGGGCAGACTCAGAGAGTGGAAATGTTCATCACGAGAGCGGCTGCGAAATTCGCATTTACCATCCGTGCGAGTGAGGATTATTTAGGTAATGAAAGCCCGGCCTTGACCTCCATATTCTTGACCGGTCTGGCTGATAAGGAATATTATCTGCCGAGAAATGCGGTGTATATCCCGGAAAAGGGAGTTAAAAGTACGAATAAATATGAAGGCAGGGAGATTGTGTCTTTTTCGACGCCTGATGATCTTACTTTGTCCCCTTATGTGTTTACATTGCCCGAGCCACTGCAGATTAACCGGGGAATGACGCCGTTTGAATGGTCTCCGGAAATATATTTTGCTGAGAGTCCCCTTACGGAGGATGGTTTTACCTGTAATCTGTCGTTCGATAACGGTGAGCATTGGATCGTGCCGGTGACTCTTCCTAATCTGCCATACGGATTGCCGCGCAACTCATTTGTCAAGGTAGACATAACGGTCAGCAATAATAATTCCCTTATAGTTGATCTTATTGTTCTTCCCTGGAATCAATATACATCGGAATTTGATTATGCTGATGAGGTGAATATTGCCTCTGACGGCGCTCTGTCCTTTATCACGGGCAGTTACAAGAGTCTGGATAAGAAGACGGGAAGAATGGTGCTCAATGATTATCCCGGCATAGCGACAGGCACATTCGGTATCGCAACTCCGGAAGGTATGCGTTGGGATGCGTATCTGATAACGGAGAGCGGTCAGCAGGATGCGATCTGTTTCAAACTCGATGACGGTTCCACAACTACTCGTATTTCCGGTATTGTCGGAGCTGCAAGTAAGGAATTGTTCCGCATTGTTCCGGTGAATCCTCCCGGAGCTGTGCCTAATGTCTCGATACTGCAGGTTGTGGTCACAACTGCAGACGGAAGGGGTGTGCCGGCAAATATTCTCTATGGAGCGGGATATGGCACGGATGTTAAAAATCTGACCATTATACAAAATCCGCTGTAAAATATCATTAACATATTAAGATATCAGGATATAACATACCCGGATTATCATGAAACGAATACCAGCAAACTACATAATATATCTAATCTTATCACTGCTTTCCGTCTGCTCGTTGGCCTCATGCAGCGATGACTTTATCAAGCCTGAGGAATCGGAGACAGTCGGTCCGATGGACGGATATCTGACCATACAGCTGACATGTGCAGGAATCAGGACGAGAGCCATGACGGGAACAGAGGCAGGAATAACGGATCTTAACGAAAACCTCATTAAGACCGTTACGCTGTGCATGTGGCCGAAAGGTGGTGACTGGACCGATACCAGGCCACCTTATTACATGAAGACGTTTGAGAATGTTGACATGGATGGTGAATACGTAATACGCATGCCGCTTACAGATGAACTGATCTCAAACTTGTTCAATTCCGACTCAAGCAGATCATGCAATGTTTTTGCCGCCGTCAATGTTGATCCGGGAGATGCCGCTACACCGGCGGAACTTCGTGCCATGGCAATATCATCAGGATTTGCAGAGATGCAGGTGCAGGACTCTTTCGCCATGGATGGCGGTGGGGTGGCATATATGATGAACCTGACCGGAGTCCCGTCTGCAATGGTTAAGATAGACCTGCAGCGTTCGGCAGCGAAGGTAGATCTGCATCTTGATGTGACTCAGGAGGTCAAGGAGGTGCTCGACAATGGTAATGAAGTGACTTGGATACCTGATTTGTCGGCTATGTATGTAATGCTAAATAACGGTGTCAAGGAATCAAATCTTGACCCGTCACTCTCTGATATACCGAATGAATTTTATTTCAATACGCCCGCTGATTTGCAATACCGCCTCTTTAAACCGGCTTCTGCCGCCCAGCAACATGCCCTGCATGATGACGGATATCCTTATGAGCAGGAAATACCCTTCTATACATATCCGAATGAATGGGATTCATCCGACCCGGACTCTCCGGGACGTTCTTTCATGACGTTGCGCATTCCATGGAGCAATGACGGGGGAGCATCATTCAAAACGTGTTACTACCGTGTCCCGGTAGTGACGCCCGGGGTGGATGAACTGGTGAGAAACACCTCTTATCATGTTCTGCTCAAGGTCAGTGTGCTCGGCAGTTTCGTGCCTGATGAACCCATGCCTCTCGAAAATCTAAGTTATAAGGCGGCGGAATGGGGGCTTGAAGGATTTGATGTGGATATAGTGGAACCTCGTTATCTCGTTGTTGACCAGAATGAGTTTGACATCAATAATGTTGAGGAGATATCCATTCCGTTCTATACTTCACACAAGACGGTGGTGACGGATATCCAGATGACATTCTATCGTTTCAACTATTCAGATGAGGGATCCAAATTTCCGGTGACGTGCACTAAAGAGATGAATACTCTTTCAGCGACAGCGTCCAGAGCGGGCGAACCCGTATTTGAATATGACTTTGACAACAATACCAATGTCCTCACCGTATCCCACCCTTTGGTGATATATGAGCCGATGAAGGGTCAGAATACTACGAAGAAGGTAATTGACCTGACAAATGGTGACGGACCGAATTCAACCCGTACCAAGGTCGTGCTCGAGCAGGAAATCATTTCTAAGCTTACCCCGGAAATCAAATGGTTCAGGAAGTATGTTAATGCAGCAGGTAAGACTGAGGCGGAGTATTCGAAAGTGGAGTTTGTCGTCACGGTACAGCATGAGGATATGATAGGCACCGATTTATTTAAAGAGACAGTGCACATAAATCAGTATCCGGGTATGTATATAGATGCAATATCCAATCAATACAACTATAATGCGTCAGCCAACAGTATTAGTGGTTCAGGCGCTACCGGAGGTGTTTTCATAAATGACAACAATACCGGTCTGACCCTTGATTATGTTCTCGGCGGCGGTAAAAATGGATATACCACTTCCATTGGATTGAGTTCTACAGACTATCTTAACTGGAATCCGAACATGTATCTGATTACGATAACCCGATTGCCTGAAGATACTCAATTTATCATCGCTGATCCTCGCGCCACTGAGATTAACAACATGCTCAATGATGAGAGTATGGGAACGAAGAATACGACTCCATGGCCCACCGAGACTATCGGATTTTCTCAGGTTGGTGCGAGATCACGTGCCTCTATCGTGCCGGGGACTGAAAGAAAGATCAAATGGTATTATCCGACGCGGGAGGAGAAGGCTGCCGAGAATCTTATCTCACCCAAGTTCAGGATATGTTCCAGTTATGCCGGTACAGGTAATATCCTGAACCGTACTCTGGCACGACGTCGTGCCGCCTCATATCAGGAAAACGGTTATCCGGCCGGACGATGGAGACTGCCGACTTTCGCCGAAGTAAGGTTTATCATACGGTTGTCCGAGGAATTGAAGATACCGCGTCTCTTCGGGCGAGGGGGTTTGACGGAGTGGAGTTACTGGTGTGCCAACGGTAAAGTCAATGTCCCCGGCAAGGGATCTACCGATAAGGCTACTTACACATCACTCGGGGCTTCCGCTGCGGAAAATAATGACAATGAACGTACACGTTTCGTTTACGATGAATGGTATTGGGGGCCGGAGACTGTAGACCGCAATACCTTTATCTGGGGTGATGTGGAGAAGAAGTAATATTCATTCGCGTTAACATTTTTTGTGGAATGGGTCTTAATGAAGATAAATTATGAAGGTTTCCATACTTATATATGACAGAGTCCTGTTGTTCGTATCATGTGTGCTGGCGTGCCTGCTGGCAGCAGGATGTACCGATGATGTATTGCCCGGCAATAATGATGAGATGTATCCGGATGTAGAGGTTGCAGGAGATAAAATCATACTGCGCGGATCGATCAATATCGCATCATTGCAGGATGTGGAGACGAGAAGCCTGACATCGGTATTCTCCCTCCCGGATACACATCTTTATCTGGTGGAATTTACTGACGAAGGCAATCCGTTGGTAAATACCTATATACGTACATATGAGGCGGAGGAGGAAACAGTTGTCGGTGATAAGGTGAATTTCAAACTGACACTGCATGCCACTACCCATCCGCGCCTGTTGCATCTGATCGCTCTCCCCAAATCTGAGACGTTGCATGTTAAAAACGGTATTGAAGCGGCCGTTATACCTGAGTTAACGACAAAGGACGGTGTTGATGCCTATTGGCGCAGGTTGTGTTTTCCAACCGGCTATTGCAGTGAAGCAGGTGGGGGCAAATGGCAGCCGGATCCTGAGATGGTCGCGAAACTTACAGAGGTGCAACTCATTCGTAATTTTGCTAAAATCTCCATGACCAATGAGGCTGCCGGATTTACGCTACAGGGATTTGAGGTAATCAATACAGCCGGGAAAGGTTCGATTGCGGCATGGAATTCAGCTGCCCGCAGTTTTACAGAATTTATCGATGGTAGCGGTAATATGAGGAACTACTCTTCATTATCTGAAGATTACAGCGGCTATTTACCGGCAGACACCCCAATAGTAAATCAAGTCGGAGGACCGGCCGTGCCCTCAGCATTCGGACTCGAAGACAAGTATTTTTATGAACGTCCCTTCAGCGCTGAGCAACGTACGTTCGTTATTGTGAAAGGTATATATAAGGGTAACGTGAACTACTATAAATTAGATATAGGAAAGAATGATAACAACGGTATCTTTCAGTACTATAATCTGATACGAAACTTCAATTTCAAGATAAACATAAAGAATGTCAGTGCTTCGGGATATGCTGATGCTGTCTCAGCCGCCTCCGGCTCTGTATTCAATAATATTTCTTTTGATGTAGACCTGTCATTTCTCACCAACATGTCTGACGGAAAGGAGGTGGTCTATGTAAATTATACGACAAAGGTTCTGACTTCACCCGTCGAGGAAACATTCAATTTCCGTTTTACATATAAAAATCTGAGTGACGGCAAGAACAATAACAACGGATATACTCTTGTAGGGCTTGAACCGGGTCCGGTAATCCAGTCAGTCGGCTCCAACAAAGGTGTGGATGGAATGCGTCAGGTAGACATGATCATACGCCCGGCTACCGAAGAGACCAAAATGCAATCCTTTACTGTCGTCAAACCATCCTCCGGATTAGGCAGGACCATAACTTTAATCTTGCATTCAAAATGGACCTTCAATAATTTATGTGCCTACCCGTCATATACAAAAGTATGGGGTGATAGCGTCAATGTCGATAAGATCCGTAAGGGTCAAGGCAAGGAGTTTACTCTCTTCTTTGACATACCTAACAGTATATCGGAGTCTGTGTTTCCGCTTGATATTGTCATTGAGAGTAAGGAGCAGGTTGTTGAAAACCAACCCGGTTCCGGATTCATGGATGTTCAGTCCGGAGAGTCTTTGTACGGTGGCGGACAGAACAAAATTCAGTATCACAGGCATCTTACATGGACACAATACACCTCACTTAACAAGGCGTTATATGAGAATGGTGAGCCGGACGGCATAGTTATCAAGACTGCAGATGGTAATGAGATACACCGTGTATACTGTCACTTCCGTACAACTATGGCTTTGACTAAAGGAAAGCAGTATGAGATCAAGGTGCATAACGAGAACTTTGAAGACAGAACTATCATGCTGACTGCATATTGATGTCATGCCCGCTGCGCATCAGATTTGATGGTAAGATAGCCTGGCATGTAATCATCCTGTATGCAACACATAGAGATAATGTAAAATATGGAGAGCGTGTTGCCTAAACTACACGCTCTCCATATTTATATGTTTACCTTCAGTATTGAATCATCAATGAGGTCTAAGCCCCTTTTCCACAAGAAATGTTAAAATCGGGGTCTAAAACCTGATTATTTTACACCGAGGTCGGAAAGTACACGATCAATATGTTTGTCTGCAATTGCAACAGTCTCCTCATATTTATCCTTCGAGGGCATATCCTCACGCACTTCAATATAGAATTTGATCTTCGGCTCCGTGCCTGACGGACGTATCGAAATCTTGTCGCCTGCCTCCGTGAAGAATTGAAGCACATTCGAAGTTGTCGGGAAATTCATCTTGGTGACATTTCCGGTAGTGAGGTCTGTGCAGTTAAGGTCTGCATAGTCTTTCACGGTGACTACCTTCGAGCCGGCGAGCTCCTTCGGCGGATTTTCGCGGAAATTCTTCATCATGGCCACGATTTCATCTGCGCCGCTCTTGCCGGGACGCACCACGGATACTCCACGTTCGCGAGAGAAACCATACTTGGCGTAGATGTCTATCAGCATCTCATAGAGATCAAGGTTGTTGTCTGCCGCCCAAGCTGCTATCTCACACATCAACGGTATTGCTGAGATGGAGTCCTTGTCGCGACAGAAGGTCTCTGCTAAGAAGCCGTAAGACTCTTCACCGCCACCAAGATAACGTGCTGTGCCTTCCAGATTGCGCATCACGTCAGCAATCCATTTGAAGCCGGTGTAGCAGTCGTAGCAGGTCACATTGTTGGCCTCGGCAATACGCTTGATGGTCTCCGTAGTCACGATAGTCTTCACGCAATATTCCTTGCCGGTAATCTTGCCGAGTTCTACATTTCTTGTGATCAGATAGTAAAGGAAGATCATCACTATCTGATTGCCGTTAACAAGCTGATAGTTGCCGTTCTTGTCACGCACCACAAGACCGATACGGTCTGCATCGGGGTCGGACGCCAACACTATGCTGGCTCCTGTCTCGCGTGCTTTGTCGATAGCCATCTTCATGGCCTCCGGATTTTCGGGGTTGGGAGAGACTACCGTCGGGAAGTCTCCGTCTTGCACGTCCTGCTCGTCTACGTGGATGATATTGTTGAAGCCCCACATCTTGAGTGCATCATACATCAGTGAAGAGCCCACGCCATGTATCGGAGTGTAGACTATCTTCATGTCGCCGTGACGCTTGTCAGCCTCCGGAGAGAGCGACAGACCGTGGATGTCCTTCAGGTACGCGTCGTCCACATCCTTGCCGATAATCTGTATCAGTTCTTTATTAGGTGTAAACTTGATTTGATCTACGGAGGTTATGGCGTTGACGTATGCGATAGTCTCCACATCGTGAGGAGCAATCATCTGAGCACCGTCGCTCCAATATGCCTTGTAGCCGTTATACTCCTTGGGATTATGGGAAGCAGTGATATTCACACCGCTCTGGCAACCGAGATGACGGATGGCGTAAGACACCTCCGGGGTAGGGCGGCAGCCGTCAAAGAGGTAGGCCTTAATGCCGTTGGCTGAGAAAATGTCAGCTACGAGTTCCGCAAATTTTCTCGAATTATGGCGCACGTCATGACCTATGGCCACACTAATCTGAGGCAATTCCTTAAAGCAGTCGTTAAGATAGTTGGCCAAGCCCTGAGTGGCAGCACCTACGGTATAGATATTCATACGGTTGGTGCCTGCACCCATAATGCCGCGCAGACCGCCCGTGCCGAATTCAAGGTCTTTATAGAACGCATCGATAAGTTCGCTCTTATCTTCGGCATCAAGCATGCGCTGCACCTCCTTACGGGTCTCTTCATCATACTGCGGACCGAGCCACTTCTCAGCTCGCTCAACACACTGTTTCAACAATTCGTTATCCATTACTCTAATATGTATTTGAGATTATTATTCAATATTCCTAAAGTTATAACAATCTTTCTCCCCATATTTCCTTTCCCCCTTCATAAATTTTCACAATCCCCCACCTCACCCCACAAAAGAGCTGGCAAGCGAGCACACAACACCTCGCCGCTCCGCTATTATATATTAGTGCACATATTCCCTCGCCGCTACGCTAAGCGAGCACACAACATTGAGAACGAAAGATGTCTCATCTCTTTTCTCTGTGTTCCGTCTCATTCTCATGAATTAACCTTAATTCTATTCATTGTCCTGTGCTCGCTCAGCGTAGCGGCGAGTCATTGTCCTGTGCTCGCTTAGCGTAGCGGCGAGGTAGTATGCTGAGTTACCTCTGTCTGCTGATATAAGAAAAATATACTTTTAGGCGTTATCTATACAATACCCCTCAGTTAGTCAATATCATGAATCCAACTTCCCAATCCGATCCGTATCGTCCGGAATATTACCGTGCTCTTAAGCCATCCATGTTACGCCGCATGAGAGGTTTTGATTATGCATCGCCGGGGTATTATTTTGTGACCTTGATGTTGAGTGATCATATACCTCGCCTCTCCAAAATCTCCGGTAGAGCCTTTAAGCCGTTAAATGGAGGAAAGGCTGATGCCAAATCCAATACCATATATCCAATATTATCACCTGAAACAGATATAAAATACGGTCCGAAAGTTGATCTAAATATGTGGGGTGAGGTTGTATACACGGAACTGTACGCTCTGCAGGATAAATTTCCGGTATCAGTCAAATCTATGGTAATTATGCCGGATCATATACATCTTTTACTTCTTGTAACGGAGTATAATCCTCGCAAACTTGGAGGTATCATTTCTGCATTCAAAGGTTGTTGTTCAAGAGAATTCTGGAATGCAAACCCGCAATTCAAAGATAAATCCTTTTGGAAAAAAGGATATAATGACCGGCCGGTGATTTTAGCAGGGCAACTGTCCCGTTTTATAAACTATATATATGAGAATCCGCGAAAATACCTTATCCGGAAAAGTATTCCTCAATATTTTTATAATCGTTGGCAGTTTGAATTTAATGGGGAGAGATACCATGCCATTGGCAACATTTTCCTGTTAATGCATCCGGTCAGGGTGGCCATCAGGTTTAGCAGAAAGTATTCAGAACATGAATATATTAATCTGAAGAAATATTGGTATGAAATATCAGTCAAAGGAGATGTCGTGATATCTACTTATATTCATCCTGAAGAAAAAGCTGTCACTAAGGCTTGTACTGCTGCCGGAGCAAAACTCATCTGGATAAAAAACAACGGTTTTCCGGAACGATCGTCAGTAAAAGGTGAAGAAGCCTATAATCTATGCGTACAGGGGAGGTTGCTTATGATTGCACCCGAAAAGTATCATACATCCAGACAGACAATAAGTCGTTCGGATTGTCTTCATTTAAATGAACTTGCAAAATACATCTGCGAAACTGATATCTTAACCACTTTAAAATGCATAAAGCAATAAAGCCTGAGCTTTTTTTAGGTGATAATGGAGATAGCAAGCATTTTTTGTTGTATATTTGCGTATTAAAAGAAATATTATGATATTGTCAATGACCGGCTTCGGACGAGGTGTGGCGACGTCTCCCCGAAAAAAGATTACGGTAGAGATAAAGTCGCTTAACAGTAAGCAACTTGACCTTTTCATGCGCTCACCGGCGCTCTTCCGTCAGCTTGAGGTGGAGCTTCGCAACGTGCTCTCCTCGCGTCTCGAGCGCGGAAAGGTAGAAATGAACGCCACCGCTGAAAACATCGGAGCTTCCTCCGATGTCACTTTCAATCTCAGCGTCCTATCCGGATATAAGGAGCAACTTGAAAAAATGGCCGATGCACTCGGCATCGGCGTGCCCTCCGACTGGTATTCCACTCTCATGCGACTTCCGGACGTTATCTCCACATCAAGCGAAGAACTCAACGAGCAGGATGCCGAGGCATATGATAAGGCTGTCACCGATGCTGTCGATGCGCTTATCTCATTCCGCATAGCCGAGGGAAGAAAGCTTTATGATTTCTTCGTGCAGAAGATTAACAATATCCGCCGGCTGCTTCTGCAGGTAGAACCCTTCGAGAAGAGCCGCGTCGACAAAATCAAAACGCGTATCGAAGAGCAACTCGCACAGCTGCACGGTGTTGACATTGATAAAGGACGACTCGAGCAGGAACTCATCTTCTATATCGAAAAACTCGACGTCAGCGAAGAGAAATTGCGTCTCGCCTCTCATCTCGACTATTTCATCGAGACAATGGGAGAGCCGGACGGTCAACGAGCCGCCTCCGGACAGGGTAAGAAACTCGGCTTCATAGCCCAGGAAATGGGTAGGGAAATAAATACCCTCGGTTCAAAGAGCAACAACGCCGAGATGCAGAAGATCGTCGTAATGATGAAGGATGAACTCGAGCAAATCAAGGAACAGGTGCTCAACGTGTTATAATTTGCCATGAAAAAAGGAAAAATCATCATACTCTCCGCTCCCTCAGGCACGGGAAAGTCTACCATCATCTCACGAATTATTGACGATCCGCGCCTCAAACTGCAGTTTTCCATTTCCGCCACCTCACGCGCTCCACGTGCCGGAGAGATGGATGGCCGTGAATACTATTTCATCTCCCCGGAGGAATTTCGCCGCCGCGTAGACAACGATGAGTTCGTGGAATGGGAAGAGGTATATGCCGGCACTTGCTACGGCACTCTCCGCTCCGAAGTGGAACGCATCACCGACGCCGGCCGCAACATCATCATGGACATAGACGTAAAGGGTGGCGTCAATGTAAAGCGAATTTTCGGCGATGAAGCGCTCTCTATCTTTATACTTCCTCCCTCAAAAGAGGAATTGGAACGGCGTCTACGCGGACGGGCGACTGATAGCGACGAGGTGATACAACGTCGACTCGACAAGGCCGAGTATGAGCTGAGTTTCGCTCCGCAGTATGAATACAGGGTCGTCAACGATGATCTCGACAAGGCCGCCACTGAAGTCTCTCAGATAATACTGAGCCATACGGGAAAATGACAACTAAGCGCATCGGCATTATGGGAGGTACTTTTGATCCTCCACACCGCGGTCATCTGAATGTGGCTGTCAATGCCGTGCGCTCCGGAGTAGTGGATGAGGTGTGGCTCATGGTCAGCCCGAAAAATCCCTTCAAGTCCGGTAAAAAAATCTCTCCGGCAGAAGACCGCGTCCGGATGTGCCGAATGCTCGTCGCATGTCCCCGGCTTGAAGATGACGCTGCTGTTGAGGATTGTAAAATCCTAACGGATAATAAAATCAAGGTCTCGGATTTTGAATTGTCGCTGCCTCTCCCTTCATATATGATAAATACCCTTTCTTCCCTGAAGCGAGAACACCCTGACTGCGATTTTCGCTTAATTATCGGCTCAGACAATCTTAAGGATTTCTCGCGTTGGCGCGACAGCGAGAGGATACGCTCCGAGTTCGGGCTTATAGTCTATCCGAGATACGGCTTCCCGACACAATCCGGGCAGATAGCCGCCAACTCCCACCGTAAGGAAATTGTTATATTGGATGAAGTGCCGTTGGTAGATATCAGTTCTACGCAACTAAGAGCTTATGCTACTGAAGGACCGATAGGCTATGCTAAGTTGGAAGAGATGACCTCTCCTGAAGTGGCTCACTACATAATATCACATAAACTGTATAATTGAGAACTGTATAATTGAGCGAAAACGAATAAAGATATGGAACACCTTGATAAAGATACTAAGACTACTTTGATACATATCACGGCGCTATGTTCTGCATATTGCCTGACGTTGGAGAAAGCACCCGAGATGGAGCGCGAGGACTTTGTCCGTGAGACTCTCTCGCTCCTGCCGAGAATTTACTATCAGTTTCTCACCGTCAATCCCGAGAATGCCGCTCTCGATGAGGGTGAGTATTTTCAGGAATACGTAGATGAGGATTATTATGAAAGTATCCGTCGGAATGTGGAAAATATGCTCGGAGAAGACGACGTCTTTCTCGAGACCTTCGAAGAGGATATGAAATATAGCGATACGCCTATCGGTATGTCTATCGCCGAATGTCTGGCCGATATCTTCCAGCCGCTTTACAATTTCATCTCAATCGTGCGGGAGACTGACGGTGAGAAGATAGGGGAGGCCTATTCGGAATGTCGCGAGAGTTTTGTCTCCTATTGGGGTCAGACATTATGTAATGTGCTCCGAGCGCTCAATAACGTTTATTTTTCTAAATAACAAAGAGAGATTATTTTGTAATAAATTCTGAATTTGAAATTAACGAATACCAATTATGATACGACATTTGATGGAGCAACTCGATGAGTCGACTTGCAATTACAAGGCCGTGGAGCGAATGAGCCGCGAACTCGCTGCGGCCGGTTTTGCGCACCTCAACCTGAAGGATAACCTTGACCTGAAGGCCGGTGGCCGCTATTTTATCACCCGCAACGACAGCGCTCTCATTGCCTTTATCGTCGGCACGGAGGCAGTGGCGGAAAATGGTTTCCATATCGTCAGCGCTCACAGCGACAGTCCTTGCTTCAAGCTCAAGCCCTCACCTGAAATTTATGGCGACGGGGGAGTTGTGTCGCTCAATGTCGAAAAGTATGGCGGCGGCATTATGTACACCTGGTTTGACCGTCCGCTCTCCATCTCCGGTCGTGTGGCCCTGCGTGGCGCCGACCCGCTTCACCCTGATATGCGCGTCATAGACCTCAATCGACCGGTGGCTGTCATTCCTCATCTTGCCATCCATTTCAACCGTGCCGTCAATGAGGGTAATCCTCTGAGTGTGCAGAAGGATATGAAGCCGGTGATGGGCATCTACAGCAAGGAGGATTTTGAGAATTTGAAGAAGCGCGGCGGAGTGGTGAAGTGTATGGTGGCCGATCATCTTGACGTCGCTCCGGAGGATATTCTGAGTATGGAGTTGTGTCTCTATCCGTTTGCAAAGGCCGAACTGAGCGGAGCGCATCAGGAATACCTGATGTCAGCACGTATAGATGACCTCTCCATGGCCTTTACCGGTCTTAACGCACTGATAGCGGCAGCGGAGTATGAGTCGCCGCGCACCCGCATCCTTGCCATTTTTGACAATGAGGAGACGGGGAGTGGCACGCGTCAAGGTGCAGCTGCGCCCACTTTGCGTAATCTTCTGCGTCGCATTGCAGGCAGTGAGGAGGACTTCTATCGTGCTCTTGAGCATACCTTCATGATATCGGCTGATGACGCCCATGCATGGCATCCCAACTACAACGAAAAGTATGACCCCACCAATCATCCCGTGATCGGCGGCGGTCCGGTGATCAAAGTGAATGCCAACTGCAAGTATATGACCGACTCACGCGGCGCTGCCATCTTCGCGGCCCTATGCGAAAAGGCGGGAGTGAATTGCCAGTGGTTTGTCAATCACGGCGACGTGGCAGGCGGTTCGACGCTCGGCAATATCCTTACCTCCCAGCTCGACATAGCAGGCGTGGACGTAGGTTGCGCGATATGGGCCATGCACTCCGCGTGTGAGACAGCCGGCGTGACCGACCATGAGGATATCACAGCCGTATTCAGGGTATTTTTTGACGGAAACGACCGCTGATTTAGCCTCTGCATCTCACTTTTTTACTCTGCGATATCGTCCGTTATGATAAAAAGAGTTAAATTTGCAGATATTGTGGCTTGAAATTTGTTGTATGAATTGAGTATTCCGTCCCAAAGGGTAAATCCGACGGTGAAGAATGCTGATTTTGAAATAATTAAAACATTAATAATAGAAATGAACGTAAATTACACCCAACTTGACAATGTCAACGGTGAACTGACAGTGACAGTAGAGGCTAAGGATTATGCCGATAAGGTAAAGAAGCAACTTAAAGAGATAGGCAAATCACGCCCTGAACCCGGTTTCCGCCCCGGCCATACTCCCGAAGGTCTGCTGCGCAAGAAATACGGCACGGCTGTCAAATATGATGTCATCAATAAGGAAGTGGGAGACGCGGTCTTCAACTATATTCGTGAGAACAACCTCAAGGTGCTCGGCAATCCGGTGCCTGACAAAGATGAGGATTTTGACATCAACAATGATGACTTCACCTTTAAGTTTAAGGTGGGTATCGCTCCCGAAATCAACACTCACGTTGACAAGGACCTCCACATCCCCTACTATACTATTAAGGTGAGCGACGAGATGATCGACAATCAGAGCGACGCAATGCGCAAGCGTCTCGGTCAGCAGGTAGCCGGTGAGGCAGTGGAGGATAATGCTCTCGTCAAGGGTGTACTGGTAGAACTCGACGACAACAACGAGGTGAAGGAGGGCGGTCTTCTCGTGGAAAGCGCTATCCTCGCTCCCTCTTACTTCAAGGACAAAGATCAGGAAAAGCTCTTCGAGGGTAAGAAAGTAGGTGAAGAGGTTATCTTCAACCCCTCAGTGGCCTCTGACGGCAACCCCGCCGAACTCTCATCCATGCTCAATATCGACAAGGCTGATGTAGAGAACCACAAGGGCAATTTCAAGATGAATATCGGTGAAATCATCGTTGTTAAGCCCGCCGAGCTCGATCAGGAATATTTCGACAGCGTGTTTGGCAAGGATAAGGTGCACAATGAGGAGGAATATCGCGCAGCCATTAAGGATATGCTCGCCGCTCAACTCAGCGCCGACAGTTTCTATCGCTTCACCATCGACGCTAAGGATGCTATCGTGAAAGCTGTAGGTGACATCGAACTTCCCGAGGCTGTCCTCAAGGATTATCTCATCCAGTCAGGCGACAACATCACTCCGGAGAATGTAGATGAGGTATTCGCCTCAATGCTTCCCCAGCTCAAATGGCAGCTCGTACGCGACGAGATCGCAAACAAACTCGATATCAAGGTAGAGCAGGAAGACCTGCTCAACATGGCTCGCGCTATGGCCCGTCAGCAGTTTGCCCAGTACGGCATGCCCAACGTGCCTGACGACGTGCTCGATAAGTACGCTCAGAATATCGTTGATGACAAGAAATTCCGCGAGCAGCTCTTCGGTCAGGCTCTCGAACAGAAACTCTTCCGTGGCATAAAGGCCAATGTTACTGAAGAACCAAAAGAGGTGACAGTAGAGGAATTTAACGCTCTCTTCGCTCCGGCGGAATAATATTGCTTAATCTGAAAAAAGAATGTTATATTGTCCCCGCGTGCGGTCTCTGCACCGACACGCGGGGATTTTAAAAGACAATAGAAAGGAAAATAATGAATTTACAAAACGATTTTAGGAATTATGCCGTCAATCATGCAGGTATCAACGGTAATACCCTCGACGGCTACATGCAGCATGTCAACGCTACCGCCGGCGGTGTATACACGCCTACTGCTGATTATCTCAACCCCTACATCCTTGAAGAGCGCCAGCTAAATGTAACTCAGATGGATGTATTCTCCCGTCTGATGATGGACCGCATCATCTTCCTCGGTACGCAGGTTACGGATCAGAGCGCCAACATCATCCAGGCTCAGATGCTCTATCTTGACTCTGTCGACCCTCAGAAGGATATCTCCCTCTACATCAATTCTCCCGGTGGCAGCGTGTATGCCGGTCTCGGTATCTATGACACCATGCAGTATGTAAATTCCGACGTCTCCACAATCTGCACCGGTATGGCCGCATCTATGGCTGCCGTGCTTCTCGTGGCCGGTCAGCATGGCAAGCGTTTCGCGCTGCCTCATTCCCGCGTAATGATCCATCAGCCTATGGGTGGCATTCAGGGTCAGGCTTCCGATATCGAGATCACTGCGCGTGAGATCCTCAAACTCAAAGAGGAATTGTATCGCATCATCTCCGACCATAGCGGCCAGCCCTTCGAGAAGGTGGAGCGCGACTCCGACCGCGACTACTGGATGATAGCATCCGAGGCTAAGGAGTATGGTATGATTGATAAGATTTTGGTCAATAACCGCAAGAAAGACTAAATGGCAAAGAAAGTGACTGCAAGGTGCATGATGTGTGGCAATGCCGACAGCAAGGCCACACCGGTGATCAGCGTCATCGACGGCCTGACACTATGCACCGACTGCATACAATATATCGATGCTGCGCGCGACCATGAGTTGGCACAGCGTTACGGCAAGGAAGAGGATGCTTCCGCGTCGGCGGAATTGCCCCCCATTCCCTCTCCCCGAGAGATCAAGGAGTATCTTGACCGGTATGTCATCGGTCAGGAGGAGGCCAAGAAATATCTCTCCGTAGCCGTCTACAATCACTATAAGCGTATCCGTCAGCAACAGCAGTTGGCAGCCGATAAGAGCGTGAAGGGCAAGAAAGCCCTCAAGGAAGCGATTGCTGACGAGGAGGATATGGTGGATGTAGAGAAGTCCAACATCATCATGGTGGGTCCTACCGGCACCGGTAAGACTCTGCTCGCCAAGAGTATCGCGCGACTCCTCGACGTGCCCTTCGCCATTGTCGACGCTACGGTGCTTACCGAGGCGGGTTACGTAGGTGAGGATATCGAGTCTTTGCTGACGCGTCTGCTTCAGAATTGTGATTATGACGTTGAGAAGGCCGAGAAGGGTATCGTCTTTATCGACGAGATCGACAAGATTGCCCGCAAGAGCGACAATCCCTCCATCACCCGCG
>CAYVZJ010000027.1:0-36223 GCA_964456155.1 uncultured Sangeribacter sp. | reverse complement strand
ATACCATCAACCACTCAATAAAAAATGTCATGTACTGTAGCCTCCGGCATGTTTCGCCGCCACATCGCGCAGCGATGACCCTACCGGTGGAGTTGAATAGCATCATATCTCCTGCATTTTTCAAGAAAAGACACTATATCACCCGACTTAAATTTAGTGATGGGATTTATATCAACCTTGATATCTTCGATATAAAGCGGGTTGAGGTTAAATATATTAAAACAATCGTCCTCTCTTTCAATGCCTATATACTCTACTACTACATCCAAGTCTGAAATATCAGTAGACGTGTGCCTATTTCTACTCCCATAAATTGCAATTGCAATAATGCAACAAGACATCTCGTATTCTTCAATGCAGGTAGAAATATGTCTTAATACGATATGACAAATTTCGTCAATAGAATATGATTCTAACCCCTCAATAACCTCCGATTGATTATAAATGACTTTAACCATTAGCATACTTAAGAAATTGCAGACCTATGCGTTCTACGATGCCGGTTACAAGCGCATTGCCCATTAGAAAGGCTCTACGCATAGATGATGCTCCTTCAGTGTGGTTGTCTGGAAACATGTTTAACCTCTCCAATTCAATCGGAACCAGACGTCGAAAACGTCCTGACTGGGTAAGAATAACATGTTTGAAACGAGAAGGGGCCGCTCCTCCTTCACCTGTAATGATTGTGCGCGAAGGTTTGTCTAATCCATCAGGAAAAGCCATTGCTCCCTCTGAATAATTGTATTCGAAGCCAGTAGCCTTATTGACTCGTTTCTCCGATTTTCCACCTTTGGCATATTGCCATTTTTTCACATCGGCATCGGGAATAAAAAACTCTTCAGGCACTTCAGATTCAGGGATTAGAACATCTCCCAGAGTTACTAACGGCCCGGCATAGTTGGGTGTACTTTGAAGTGTATAAACAGTCCGATTTATCATTACGCCGGCGTTTTTAAATGGAGATAATTTCTTACCTTTATTAAAGTTATCAGAAACTTCAGACAAATCACCTTCTATTTCAAATTGATTGGGCTGTATATATGTTGCGATTATAGGAAAAGCTTTAGGCATCACGCCATTAACATATAGCCAGTCTTTTGGATTGCTAATCGCAGCAGCAACCGGTGTGTCATTTTTGAAAGCAAACATATATGTGCGTCGCCGACGTTGTGGCATACCATATTCAGCCGCATTTATAACCCTCCATTCTACACAATAGCCTAAATCAGAAAGAGAAGCCAAAATTATAGCAAAATCTCTTCCACGTTGTGATGCGGGAGAACTTAGTAAACGATCTACATTCTCAAGAATAAGATATTTGGGAGGATTTTTATGATCTCTAAGAATACGATATATTTGCCACCACAATACACCCTTCTTTCCTTCAATACCACCGGAACGTTTGAGTGTCGTTGCAACAGAGTAATCTTGACATGGGAATCCACCAACTAATATATCTGCATTCGGGATATCTGATACATCGACTGTAGCGATATCTCGATTAGAATGACCTTCAAAGCCAAAGTTTTTGCAATATATTTCTGATGCGTCTTGTCTTTTTGTCGAAGGCTCCCATTGATTGTTCCATACAGTCTTGAAACGACTCGAAGCTCTCTCAAGACCAATTCTAAATCCTCCAACTCCTGCAAACAACTCTATAACTCGAATGTCATCAGCGGAGGTTTCAATAGGTTCTTCAGGAAACAGTGAAGGGGTATGACAGAATTTGCTGTAAGCTACTAACGGCTCGCAGAGTTTTTTATCTGTGGTCTCGATATAATTACACATTATCTTTATTATGTTGTAAGTTAGTGGAATCAATAATCTGCTTCACATATTCTGCATTAAACCAATAACAGAATTTATCTGAAAATCCTCCGTGAGGATTAACAGCCTTATTACTTTTTACTTTCGCTTTAGGCCTAACATGGAATTTTCGATGATCGCCAAGACTCCAAAATGCTTCTGGAGTAATATTATTTGAGAGCACAGCTTCCCTAATATTCTCCCAATATTCTTTAGCTTCAATTAAATCCTCTTGAGGCATTGTCCAAAAAAAGACCGAATCAAGAACGTATGAATGCTCTGTAACATTTTCTTTGGTTGTATTATTGAAAACCGTAATTTCTTTTCCGTTTACTGGTTTGAAAACGACAAACATAAATCTGTTTGTAAAAAGTTCATAGGTTTCAGATTCAACCCAGTCATCATTATCATAAATCTCGCAATAATCAATATTTTTGAAAGACATAGATTCCATAGGCATGCCATTTTTTCTTAGGCGTACTGTCTTCATTACTATGCCGGATTTTATGAATTCTTCAGCCCTGTTTAGGCGCTTACTTTCGGAATTTGACGCTATTAAGGCGCTTATATCCGCATACTTATTTTTGGATTGGTATGCTTTAATGCCAAGCATTTGGCAAATTTGAACATAATTTTTCCCTATATAAGGTTCAAACCTTTTAATGATGATATCCTCAAACGAACCGTGTTTTAGTTCTACATTCGAAACAAGTTCAAATTTCGGTTTCTCGTATTCTTTGTAATTTGTAAAACAGTTTTCTCCCGTTGAGATTACATGTTCGAGAATATAGCGCATATAAGCAGGTTTAAGGCTAAAAGCACGTTTGTATGCCTTTATGTCAGAATTGGGTTGCTCTTGTGGGCGGTCACCTTTTTGTCCTTTTCTGCAAGCACCAAGATAAATAGTATCTCCTTCTGATAGTAAATGAGCTTCTCCTCGGCGAACTTTTTCAGCTATAGTCTGATAATCTTTTTTTATTAGCAATAAATCCTTTTCCGGCAATTGCCACAATATACGAAAAAGGAATTCATAATCATAGATAGCGCATCCCTTGACATGAAGATAAAAAAGAAGCAACATTAACTGACATTTCGAAATTAAATGAGATTCCTCAAATGGAGTTTTTACTATTTCAAAATAGTCTATCATTGTACAAACAAGACGTTCTTTAATCCTGAATGTGTCATCCGATTTGGATTTAAGCAGAGGGGTACATTTCAATTCTACATGGGCATCCGCAAAGTCTGCTTCTCGATTTGAATTGACGTCATATTTGAATACTAGTTCTTCTACCATTTGTCCAAGTCCTCCTTTTCCTTTTCTTTTTTGCTTAATGACAGAATCACCAAGTAAAGAGCGAAGAGACTGGCCTATTAAATGTCTACTATAATTATATATAGACATAGGACTGGTACGGTCGAAAGTATCGTTATTAAAGATCAAATTAGTCATAGAAAAGTTTCTATCTTGATATGCAAACAAACCAGAATGCCCTATTGCAATTCGGTATAAAAGAATAAATTAAATTAGTATTAGTAAGTTCTTTTGATTCTTATATACATACAAAGATACGATTTTTTTTCGAGACTTGGAACACTGTTGCAAATTTAGCGAGTTATTATGCTATTAGGTTGCATTATTATGTTAATAAATTATAAAGATTTTCCGATGATATGGATGCAGGTAAATCCTGCTTTTTGTTTACTCTATGATATCTATAGTTCCGTGTTTGTTCCGTCGGGGTCTGCGATAGCGAGCGAAGCGATGCGTTGTTCCGGAAATTGATTATCTATTTAGTTTCAAATGGGGTGTGGTCCCGCCGGGACATGGCGTCGTAGGCGTGGGCGTATCCGGACACTGCGTGCCCGGATATTCAGATATAACCCCGCCGGAGTTATGCCCGCTCCGACATGAATAGAATGGGGCGGGAGGAAAGGGTGAGGGTGTATCATCATCGCGATGACACACCCTCTCGAACATATGAAAAATTCAAACTAATCTCTTATTATTTACCAGATGATGATGCGTTCTGTGGCCGGTTGATACATCTTGTCGCCGTCCTTGATGTCGAAGGCATTGAAGAAAGGCTCGATGTTGCGAAGAGTCACATTCACGCGGTTTTCACCGAGTGAGTGAACGTCGCCCATTGTCAGTTGACGCTTCTGAGCATCGCGGATGTTTTGCGCCCAAAGGTTGGCATAGTTCATATAGAACACCTGAATCGGGTCAAAGCCCTCTATAAGTGCCTCCTCGGATGTAACATCCACGCCTTTTTTCTTCTGTGAGTCAAGGAATGCTGTCATAGCCACACGCAGACCTCCCTGGTCGGCTATATTCTCACCCAAAGTATACTGACCGTTGGCCATCAGACCGGGAAGAACCTCAACCTCGTCAAACTGAGAAGCAAGACCCTTGGTCATCTCTGCGAATGCTTCCGCATCCTCCGGTGTCCACCAGTTGACCATATTGCCGTCAGCGTCAAAGTTGCAGCCCTGGTCGTCGAAACCGTGAGTAAGTTCATGGCCGATTACTACTCCGATACCGCCGTAATTTTCTGCGTCAGAAGCCTCCGGGTCGAAGAAAGGAGCTTGCAAAATGCCTGCCGGGAATACGATCTCGTTGTTGAGCGGATTGTAATACGCATTGATGGTCTGCGGAGTCATGCCCCATTCCGAGCGGTCTACCGGTTTGCCATATTTTGCCAGATATTCATCGTTGTGCCATAGATGAGCATTGTGCACGTTCTCGTAGTAAGAGAGTTCGGGAGAGATTGTCATAGATGAGTAATCCTTCCATTTGTCAGGATAGCCGATCTTTACCGTGATGGCATTGAGTTTCTTGAGAGCCTGCACCTTAGTGTCATCGCTCATCCAGGGGAGGTGAATGATATGTTTGCCCAGGGCATTGCGGAGATTTTCCACAAGACCTACCATATATACCTTGGATGATTCGGGGAAGTATTCCTCTACATAGAGTTGGCCGATGGCCTCACCGAGATTGTTTTCCACAACACCCTGCACACGTTTCCAGCGGGGATGTTGCTTTTCGACTCCGCTCATCACCTTGTTAAATTCATGGAGTGTGTTGGAGAAGTCATCGCTCAGATAAGGAGCCGCTCCACGCACGATCTGCCATAGATAAAGGTCTTTCTTCTCACGGTCAGAAAGCGAGCCAATCAGGTCATTTCCTTGCTTGACTGTGTTGAGTTCGGTGACGATAAATTCCTGTGGCGTTGCGATATTCATCGTCTCGATGAAGAAGCGGTCCCAGGGCACGTTGGGATAATTGGCTTTAAGGAAGTCAAGGTCGCGAACATTATTCATCGCGTTGAGGTCGCGGCTCTGTTCGCGGGTCCATGTGGAATCAGCGATAAGAGTCTCAACCTTCAGTACATTCTTAGCGATACGGTCGGCATCCTTTTTGGAGTATCCGGCCAGACGCATGGACTCGCGGATAAGTTTGCCGTAAGCGTCGCGAATACGCTTGTTGTCCTTCTCGTTGCTCAGATAATAGTCTCTGTCACCGAGAGTAAGCGACGGCGAACTAACATACATTGCATACTGGGATGAATTGTTGAGGTCTTCCTGCGGACCAACTGACACGAAGGGCGCGGAATGATATTTGTGCATCCAAAGGAAGAGGTCTTCCATACCGGCGGGTTGGGTCTTCTCGATTTTCGCCAGGTCGGCCGCGATGGGTGTGGCTCCGAGAGCGTTGCGACGCACGCTGTCCATACCCGAAGCATAGAGCGTAGCGATCTTGTAAGCCACTGTTGAAGGATCGGGATTTGTCTGACCGATACCGCTCACGATGCGTCTTACGCGATTATCGGAAGAGTCGGTAAGGATGTTAAACTGTCCGTAGCGTGAATACTCCGGAGAGAGCGGGTGAGACTGCATCCATGCATTGTTGACATGATGATAGAAGTCAGTCTTCGGGGAGACGCCGGCATCCAGTCCTTTGCCGTCAAGGCTCTTCAAATGCTCTGCATTGGCCGATACACTCGCCAGGCATGCTGCTGAAAGAGCCAGAAAGATTGTTTTTTTCATGATAATTATTTATATGGTTGATTAAATATTGTTCTCGTTATTCATTTCTGTATTCAAGGATGTCTCCCGGTTGGCAGTCAAGTATCTGGCAGATGCTTTCGAGCGTATTGAAGCGTATGGCCTTGGCCTTGCCCGTCTTCAGTATCGAGAGATTGGAGGGCGTTATGCCGATACGTTCAGACAATTCGCCGAGCGAGATTTTTCGCTTGGCCATCATCACGTCAAGATTCACTATAATAGGCATACGCAGTGTCAGATGGTAAGTTCCTGTTCCTTTTTGATAAGCACAGCGTGTGCCCAGATTATTGAAATCAGAAGGCTTATCAGGCCGATAAGCAGATTGCCCCACGGGAATACAAACGAAGATTCGAGAGTATATCCCGCCAGGCTGAGATTAATTCTGGAGAGCATGACTTCGTCAATCACCCCGGCTGTAATCTGCAAGACTGCAATGGCTAACAGACAATACGAGAAATGACGCAGGTAGCGTGAATTGACATCAACGAATATCTCTTCGCGGGTGATGTTGATGATGAACTTTACGAATTTCCAGATAAGAATGATAAGCAATATGTATGAGAGCAGATAGGCACCTACCGACACACCGGTAGCCCAGACGGGCATCTCCTCATCGTAAGGCACGCATACGCTGGCCTGATGAATTACTATCGGATATACCCGCCCGTCAGTAAATTCTATGCTGTCACGGCTGCTCAGTATCTGATCGATAGTGGGATTGAAATTCATACGGTAAGGAAGCGTCATCGCTTGCTCGGAAGTCTCCTGAGCCATAGACGCATCATAGCCGGCTTTAAATCCTGTGCAGAAAGAATCTATCATCTCTACACCGGGCATGATGACCGACAGACCAAGCACTCCGATAATCAGGACGCTCAATACATATATCGCTGTCTTATTCATACTGCGAATTTAACAAAATATTTTCAAACTGCAAACCATTGCAATTTCCTACGGGTCTCCTTCACCTCTGCTTTGGCATCCGAGAAGGGGGTAATGCCACCGCCGGCAAAGGCACAAAAACGCTCCGTAACAGGATTATACCTGCCGCTGCGAAGATTTGCGAATATATCCACGCCGCCCGAGGCTGTGTCTGTCAGTCCTAAAAAGCCGCTGTATAATTCACGGTCATGCAATTCATTAGCGTCTATATAGGCTTCGGCCTCTTCGCGTGGATAGCCACATAGCGCCGGTGTGGGGGAGAGAGAAGAGGCGATAGCCAACATCTCATCTGTGGTAAGATTTTCCTTGACCGTTGAATAAATGCGGGTGCAAAGATGCTCCACATTGCCGGCTCTGACCGTAAACGGACCCTCCGTTTGCGTCTCCGGACCGAATGCGTGAAGAGTCTTTGTTATCTCATCAGTCACGATACGCTGCTCCTGTAGGTTCTTGAAATCCCAGGACTCGCCTTTGTCCTTTGCAGCCTTACTCTCTTCCTCATCGCTATTCGTATCGATACTCCCGGACGCTCTTGTGCCTGCCAGAGACATTGAATACAGACGCTTGTCTGTGACTGACAATAATAGTTCGGGAGTTGCTCCCAACCAAGTGCCGGTCTCGGGTGTGGAAAAGAAGAATATAAGGGCATCCGGGCGAGTGGCAAGTAGTCTCAGTAATAATGCTTTGAGTTGGGAGTAAGACAAATAAAAGGCATTACAGCGTGACATCACTATCTTTCGCTCACTGCCATCTTCAGACGCTTTCTTCAGATAGTCGATACATTTGCCCACTATTTGCTCATGCTGTTCATCCGAAATTCCGAGATCCTGAAAAGGGGAGTGCTGACACTTTGCCTCATTTTCCACCGCTATCTCCAGCATTCTGTTAAAATCCCCGGTGGATGGCGCATCGTTGCTTCGGAGAGTAAATTCAACGGGAAAGGTGATTATTGGTGCTCCTCTTTTGTACCCCTTTATTACGAATGAGAGCGACTCACATGAGACATCGTGGCACGTGCAGGCATCGTGCACAGGGCGAAATCCGCTGCAATAGCAGATCTCGCTATGCGGAAAACGCATCAGAAAGAAGGAATTGCCTGAAGATGACTCAGACACACCGGCCAACGAGTTCATAAGGGTAAGCCTCAGTAATTAATACATCCACAAATTCCCCTGGCTCGGCCTCGCAATCACTCACAATGACTTCGGGATCCACCTCAGGACTGTCCCACTGAGTGCGTCCGACAGCGTTATCTCCATCATAGCGCTCGATGAGTACGCGAACGGTTTCGCCTACAAGTGCCGTATTATTCTCAAGCGCTATCTCTTCCTGAAGCTGCATGAGTCGGTCGAGTCTTTCCTGCTTCACCTCCTCGGGGATGTTATCCTCCAGATGGCGGGCAGCCCACGTATCTTCCTCTTCCGAGTAAGCAAACGCGCCCATACGGTCAAAACGCTGCTCGCGGACAAAGTCAAGCAGTTGCTCAAATTCCTCCTCTCCTTCGCCGGGAAAGCCTACCATCAGAGTGGTGCGTATCCGGATGCCGGGCACTTCGCGCCTTATCTCTGCGAGTAGCCGTCGTGTCTCTTCAGCAGAGATATGGCGGCGCATATTGTCAAGCACAGGGTCGGCTATATGCTGCAGGGCTATGTCGAGATAATTGCATACATTGTCGCGCTCGCGCATTACGCGTAGGATATCTTTAGGAAAGTCAGAAGGATAAGCGTAATGCAGACGTATCCATTCCACACCGGGGATATCCGAGATAGTCTCGATTAATTTCGCCAGACGATGCTCGCCATAGAGGTCAGTGCCATAACTTGAGAGATCCTGGGCGATGATGTTAAATTCCTTAACGCCGTAGGCTACAAGAGAACGCACCTCTTCGGCTATCTCCTCGATGGGACGTGATGTATGGCGACCCGTAATCAAAGGGATGGCACAGAAGGCACAGAAACGGTTGCAGCCTTCCGAAATCTTCAGATAAGCACTCCATGCCGGAGTCGTCAGTGATCGTTCCCAATCCTTTACCTGAGCCGGTTTATCCGTCGCGCTCTCCTGTGTTCTGTCGGGGAGGGAGTCTATTATGCCGGTCCAGTCAAATTTGCCATACCATCTGTCTATCTCCGGCATCTCGGCCGGGAGCACATCCTTATATCGCTCGGAGAGACAACCCATTACGTAAATCTCTCCTATCTGTCCCTGCTCTTTAAGCAGTGTCAATTCAAGCAGCAGACTGATTGACTCCTGCTTGGCATCAGCGATAAATCCGCACGTATTTAAGAGTACAATCTCTCCGGAGGGAGAGTCGGAGTCGTGCACAGCGTTATATCCTTTGGCCTCAAGCCGACGCAAGAGTCTTTCCGAGTCTATGAGATTTTTGCTGCATCCCATAGATATGATGTCTATCCTTCCCGGAACGAATGTAGATGCCATTACTGCTTCTTCTCAAAAAGTGATTTTACAAATTCTTCGGCATTGAAAATCTGCAGGTCATCGATGCCTTCACCGAGACCGATGTATTTAATGGGAATGCGGTGCTTATGAGAAATGCCGATGATCACACCACCTTTGGCCGTGCCGTCAAGTTTGGTGACAGCCAGCGCGGTGACGTCTGTCGCCGATGCAAATTGTTCTGCCTGCTCATAGGCATTCTGACCGGTGCTGCCATCCAAGACGAGGAGCACCTCTTGCGGTGCATCCGGGTTTACGCGCTTGATGACCTTTGATATCTTCTCCAGTTCGCGCATGAGGTGAGGCTTATTGTGGAGACGTCCGGCCGTGTCGATGATCACCACGTCGACACCTTGTGCTTTGGCTGCATTGACTGTATCAAAGGCCACAGCCGCCGGGTCAGAACCCATTTGCTGGTGTATGACGGTGCATCCCGAACGCTCGCCCCAGGTCTGAAGTTGCTCTATTGAAGCGGCACGGAATGTGTCGGCAGCTGAAAGAAATACCTTATTGCCGGCTTTAGCATATTGGTGAGCCAATTTGCCGATGGTCGTGGTCTTGCCAACTCCATTCACGCCTACCACGAGGATTACATAGGGTTTGCTGTCTTGAGGCACCTGAAAATCATCAAGGCCTGAATTGTCAGCCGAAGGCTCTATCATGGATAATACCTCTTCGGTAAGCAGATTATTAAGTTCGTCGGTAGAGACATATTTATCGCGGGCAACACGGTTTTGCAGACGTTCGATAATCTCAAGTGTGGTGTCGACTCCCACGTCGGAGGTGATGAATATCTCTTCGAGTTCGTCAAGCACCTCATCATCCACAGTAGATTTGCCGGCCACAGCCTTGGCTATCTTTGACCATACACCCTCCTTTGTCTTCTGAAGACCGGAGTCGAGTTTCTCCTTCTTCTCCCTGGAAAATAATTTTTTGAAAAATGCCATAGTAATGATATTTTATACAAATTTAAGAAAAAAATTGCTTTTCTTTTCCTAATATTGCAAAAATTATAGTGTATTTACTTCGATGATGCGTTGATTTGAAGAGCCACGGAAGCGTAAATCCGGGTCTTTCAATGCCTCTATGAATGGTCCGTCAACGATTACATCAAGATAGGGGAGTGGCAACCGTAGTCGATCGTCTGCAAGTATCTGCTCGATAGTGTATCCGGTATACATCCATATATTTTTGCCCGATTTCTTGATATTCCGGGCCAACTCTGCCGTGGCTTCGGGAAAGAAGAGCGGGTCGCCACCGGAGAGGGTTACGTCAAAATCCTCCTCTATGACTATCTCCATAATCTCTTCCAGCGTCATCGGTCTTCCACCATCGGGATCCCACGTAGAGGGGTTGTGACAGCCGGGGCAGTGATGCTTACAACCGGCCAAATATATAGATGTGCGAAATCCGGGACCATCCACAGTGGTGCCCCGGATTATCTCCATTACATTATAATTCAATGATCTACTCAAACTACAGAATCCCCCAAATTAAAGCATCTAGTATCTCTGACTTAATACTTACACCCACTTCATAACTCATAACTCTGACTTCATACTTAGTTATGCACAACGCGGTCTTTAAGTTCTGCAAGTTTGCCACTGTTCCATCTGTCGGTAGTGCCCACAAGATATCCGGTGATGCGCTGTATGGTCTCAAAGTGAGCACCGCATTTCGGGCAGTGAGTCTGCTCCGTGTCAGCATTCTCATATCCGCACATCGGGCAATGGTTGCGATTATGATTTACAGAACCGTAGCCGATATTATATTTATCCATCAAGTCAACTATCTGCATGATAGCCTCCGGATTGTGAGTGGCGTCGCCATCTATCTCCACGTAAAAGATATGACCGCCGCGTGTCAGATCGTGGTAAGGAGCCTCTACTTTAGCCTTATGGCGCGGTGAGCAGTGATAATACACAGGCACATGATTGGAGTTGGTGTAATAGTCCTTATCGGTCACACCCGGTATCACGCCGAAGGAGGCCTTGTCGCGCTTCGTAAATCTGCCGGAGAGACCCTCGGCCGGAGTGGCAAGCACAGAATAGTTGTGGCCGTAAGTCTCGGAGAATTCATTCGCACGACTGCGCATGTGGCTTACGATACGCAGACCGAGTGACTGTGCCTCTTCGCTCTCACCGTGATGCTTTC
Organism: uncultured Sangeribacter sp.; assembly: GCA_964456155.1. Classification (GTDB taxonomy): domain Bacteria; phylum Bacteroidota; class Bacteroidia; order Bacteroidales; family Muribaculaceae; genus Lepagella. The sequence goes on along the minus strand of CAYVZJ010000027.1, from coordinate 24,799 downwards.
CTACGAGAGCGATTAAGGCTTCGGCAAGGCCTATGAAACCGATGCCGAGAGTGCCCTGGTTGATCACACACTCAATGGTGTCATTGCGATCCAGTTGGTCAGAGCCGTTCCAAAGCACATTCATCACCAGCGGGAATTGCTTGGCAAGAGCTGTCTTCTGGAAATTGAAGCGGTCGTTGAGTTGACGGGCGGTAACCTCCAGCATCTCGTCAAGACGCTCAAAGAAACGCTCTATACGCTCGTTTTCATCTTTGATATTCATCACCTCGATAGCCAGGCGAACGATATTGATGGTGGTGAAGGATATGTTGCCACGCCCTACGGATGTACGTGCTCCGTAACGGTTTTCAAATACTCTTGTGCGGCAACCCATTGTTGCCACTTCATGAAGATATCTCTGCGGATCTTCGGGATGCCAGTCTTCATCCTGATTGAAGGTGGCGTCAAGATTGAGGAAGTTGGGGAAAAAGCGTCTTGCCGACACCTTGCAGGCCTCTTTGTAGAGGTCATAGTTGCGATCTTCGGGAAGATAACTGACTCCCCGTTTTTTCTTCCATATCTGAATAGGGAAGATGGCAGTGGCTCCATTTCCTACACCTTCGTATGTGGAACGCAGCAATTCGCGGATCACACAACGTCCTTCGCCGGAAGTGTCAGTGCCATAATTGATAGAGGAGAATACCACCTGATTGCCTCCGCGTGAATGGATGGTGTTCATATTGTGAATGAACGCCTCCATGGCCTGATGCACTCGCTCCACCGTCTTATTGACGGCATGCTGCTGCAATCGCCGCTCACCTTCGAGGCCGTCAAGTTCGCGTTTAAGATAGTCGTCTATTTCGATATCATATAGATGGGAGAGGTCTTTTCCGGTGAGGGCTTCAAGATTCCTTATCTCTTCGATATAACTCGAGCGCACGTAAGGCGCGAGATAGAAATCGAATGCAGGGATAGCCTGACCGCCATGCATCTCATTCTGTGCTGTCTCAAGCGATATACATGCAATGACCGCTGCCGTCTCAATACGTTTTGCGGGTCTTGACTCACCGTGTCCTGCCACAAATCCATGCTTAAGTATGCGGTCAAGAGGGTGTTGCACGCAGGTAAGACTCTTCGTGGGATAATAATCCTTGTCGTGGATATGTATATAATTATTCTTGACAGCAGTCTTTGCTTCTGCAGATATCAGATAGTCGTCCACGAAGGGCTTGGTGGTTTCAGAGGCAAATTTCATCATCATACCGGCAGGTGAGTCGGTATTCATATTTGCGTTCTCACGAGTGATATCGTTATTTTTAGCCTCGATAATCTCGAGGAAGATGTCGCGTGTCTTGGCACGACGGGCTATGGAGCGCTGGTCGCGATATGCGATATAACGTTTGGCCACGTCCTTACGTGCGGATTTCATCAATTCAATCTCCACACGGTCTTGTATCTCCTCGACAGTCATGCGCTCCGGTCCGGAAACGCCTACACGGTCAGTGATTTTCTGAATCAACGGCTCGTCCTCGCCCAGTTCGGTGGTGAGCATCGCCTTGCGAATAGCCGCCTTAATCTTTTCTTCATTATAACCGACCACTCGGCCGTCGCGTTTCACAACTGTCTGTATCATCTTGGTGAGTCACTGTATATTATATCTGGGTACTAAATTTTCAATAATTTTCTAAGCGCAAAGGTAATCTATAGTTGGCAGATTGACAAATTTTTCTTCACTAAAAATGTGTTAAAATAATTGTTTTGGAAAACAATTTTAACTTTCCTAATTTTTAAAGAATTGAATATCAGGAAGATAAAAATATTTTTGGAAAACTTTCCGCCTGCTTGTGTATGAATGGGTGAATTTTTTATATATGACGCGTCATGGACACTGCCCGCTTTTTGAAAATAAAGAGCGGCACGACTGCTCCCAATGCGAGGAAAAAGACTACGCAGATAGTTACCGAGCCATTCAGGAAGAAGGCCTGCATATATTCTATCCCTTCGCCCGGGGAATGAAGTTCCTGCATGAATTTAATAAGCGAGAAGACGGTCTTGTAGGCGTATATGCCGGGTATCATAGGGAGAAGCGCCGGGATGGAGAGACACGTCATCGGCACTCGTACCGGTCGGGCGCATATCACCGAACCAAAGCCGATCACGAGCGAGCCGCACAATGAAGCGAAGGCTATGTTGACATCAGCCCATTCCATGAGTGCAAATCTTGAGCAATGTCCCAAAGCAGCCAGTAAGGCTATATACTTGAAACTGCATGTCTTGGGATTGGAAACAGCACCGAAGCCTATCGCTGCTATCGCGGCAAAAAGTGCGTCGGTAAATATACCGAACACATCTATGTCTATTGCACTGTATACAGTATCTACCGGGAGATCGTGAGTGATCAGCAGCAACGTGACACCAAGTCCGGCGGCTATACACATTATAATCAGCATGGCGTTGACAAACCGGCTGACTGCAGTCAGGACATGCCCCTCCACGGCATCTATAATGCAGGTGATAAGCGGTACGCCGGGCACGAGGAAGAGTGGACTTGTAGCCACAGCCGTCTGCCATGTGCAGCCTGCCATCAACGACAAGGATGCCGTCATGGATGCAGCAAAGGCACTCATTGCGACCGTGAAAAAGACGTTTAATCTATGATTTGTCATCAATAATTTCAGTGAATAGCCTACTGCTGTGGCCAGAATAACAATGGTCACTGCAATCCAATCACCGGAAAACAGACGACAGAAAGCACCGTTAGCAAGCGAGAGGAGTATCAGCACCAACCATTGCGGACGACGCGGACGATTGATAATCTCAAGATAACGGCGACGCAATTCCTCAAACGACAGATGCTCATCAACGGCAGCCCAGGAGAGAGCACTCAGTTCGGAGTTCAGTTGAAAACTGATAGGAAGGGGAGTGACGCTGACCACTCGGGTCACAACCTCGCAAGTGCCCTCATGACGCAAGGTTATGATGAGACACCTTAAAGTGACAAGGATATTCAGGTCGGCATTCTGAGACGTGGCGATGCGCACGGCATTGCGTATCACGCGCGACGTGTGCACTCCCGAGCCAAGAAGGCGGCGGGTGTACTCCACAATGAAGTCCATCAAGCCTACCAGTTCACCACGTTCACTATCCTTTTCTACAGTCATATCCCATATTCTAAGTATTGCAAAATTACAAAATATTTTCCTTAATAAATAGGCTTTTTCCAAGATTGCTTTGTTATAATAAAAAATATCACAACTATTATTATAAAACATATATTCTAAAATGGCAAAAATCACCAAACAGAGCGCTTTGGACTATCATGAATATGAACGTCCCGGTAAAATCGAGATAACACCTACCAAACCATACAGTTCGCAACGAGACCTGTCATTAGCCTATTCTCCGGGTGTGGCATATCCTTGCCTTGAGATAGAGAAAGATCCGGCTGATGCGTATAAATACACCAATAAGGGTAATCTTGTCGGTGTCATTTCCAACGGCACGGCTGTGTTGGGACTGGGTAATATCGGAGCCCTCGCCGGCAAACCGGTGATGGAGGGCAAGGCACTCCTCTTCAAGATTTTCTCCGGTCTGGATGCTTTCGATATCGAAATCAACGAGACCGACCCGGACAAGTTTGTCGAGATAGTAAAGTCACTGACTCCTACATTTGGGGGCATCAACCTTGAGGATATCAAGGCTCCGGAATGCTTTATAATCGAGAAGAGACTAAAAGAGGAATGCGACATACCTATAATGCATGACGACCAGCACGGCACGGCAATCATCTCAGGCGCCGGACTCCTCAATGCTCTTGAAATACAAAAGAAAAAGATAGGTGATATCCGTCTGGTGGTGAATGGCGCCGGTGCGGCAGCCATTTCTTGCACACGCCTCTACAAAGCGTTGGGCGTAAAACCCGAAAATATCGTGATGTGCGACTCCAAGGGAGTGATACGCAGTGACCGTGAGGGATTGAACGACCAGAAGCGGGAATTTGCCACTGACCGTGATGTCCACACCCTTGCTGAGGCGATGGTGGACGCAGACGTCTTCTTAGGTCTGAGTGTCGCAAATGTCGTGACACCGGAGATGGTGCGCAGCATGGCACCGCGTCCCATTGTCTTCGCTCTTGCAAATCCGGACCCGGAGATTGATTATTATACAGCCAAAGATGCTGCTCCCGACGTTATCGTGGCCACAGGACGCAGCGATTATCCTAATCAGATAAACAATGTAATCGGTTTTCCGTATATCTTCCGAGGTGCCCTCGATTCTGGCGCGACAGCCATCAATGAGGAGATGAAGATTGCCGCTGTATATGCTATCGCCGAACTTGCCAAAGAGCCGGTGCCCTCCGTTGTGGATGAGGCTTACGGGGTGAGTGATATCAAATTCGGTCCGGACTACATCCTGCCTAAAGCGCTTGACCCGCGTCTGTTATCACGCGTGGCGCCGGCTGTCGCTAAAGCAGCCATGATGAGCGGTATTGCAAAACGACCTATTGAAAACTGGGAGAATTATCAACTCAAACTTCAAGCCTACATGGGCGATGACGGCAAGTTTATGCGCAGTGTGTCGGATATCGTCCGCAAGCAGCCGGTGCGCGTTGTCTTCTCAGAGGGCAACCACGACAATATGCTGCGCGCCGCCGCCCGTCTGCATCATGACGGTATTCTCGAGCCTATCCTATTGGGCAATGAAGAGATGATCGCAGCGCGTGCAGAGCGTCTCGGGCTTGACATCAAGGAGATAAAGATCATCAATCCGCGTCATGACCGCGAAGAGGCTCATCGTGATAAGTTTGCACGTCTTTATTCCACCAAGAAGGAACGTGAAGGAGTGACATATACCGAAGCAGTCGACAAGATGTTTGACCGCAGTTATTTCGGCATGATGATGGTGGAATGCGGCGAAGCCGAGGCTTTCCTCGGAGGTGTCTATTCCGCCGCCAACAAGATGGCCGAACGCGCTGTGTCGGTAGTGGGTATAAAGCCCGGCTACAGTCATTTCGCCACAATGCACATTATGATCACACGTCGCGGCACATATTTCCTCGCCGACACGGCCATCAATCCGGTGAGCGACGCAAAAGCACTTGTGGATATTGCCCGTCTTGCCAACGATGCAGTGAAACATTTCAACCGGGAGGCCGTGATGGCAATGCTCTCATTCAGCAATTACGGCTCTAACCGTAAGGAATGCGAGCCGTCAAGAGTCTCTGAGGCAGTGCGGATATTGCATGAAGAGTATCCAGAAATCTGTGTGGACGGCGAGATGCAGGCCGACTATGCCCTCAACACCAAACTGCGCGATGAGGTATTCCCCTTCAATACCCTTAAAGGTAAAGAGGTGAATACATTGATATTCCCCAACCTGAGTGCTTCAAATATAGCCTACAAGTTGCTCGTAGGAATGGGTGTCGGCAACGTGATCGGTCCTATTCAGGTGGGTCTTAACAAGCCGATTTATTTTACCGGTATCAATTCGAAAGTGGAGGAAATCATCAATATCGCCGAAATAGCAGCGCTCGACTCCGTTATTTCTTCCAGAAAGCCGGAGTGAAGATAAGGAGCACGGTGTAAATCTCCAGACGTCCGGTGAGCATCAGAAATGAGAGCAGCCATTTGGCGCCGTCGCTTACGGCGTTGTAATTGCCTGATACACCGGTCATATCCGTGCCGAGTCCGGTATTGCTGACGGCGGAAAGACAGCAGAAGAAGGCATCTTTGGTCTGGAGTCCGCAGATAAGCAAACCTACCGCACCGGCCAAAATGACGATAACATACAGGAATAGGAATGCCAATGTCTTCATTACGATAGGCTGAGGTGTTCCTTTTCCGTTGATTACCACTGTGCGTATCGCGTTGGGGTGCATCATGCGGTAAAACTCGTTGCTCAGAAATTTCACAAGGATTATGAAGCGGTCTATCTTCGCTCCGCCCGACGTTGATCCTGCGCAAGCACCCATTATCATCATGATGATCATTATGATGACCGCTATCGGTCCCCAGTCGTCAAAGTCGGGCTCAGTGATGCCGGTGGAAGAGAGGATGGAGACGGCTTGAAAGAGAGGGTCAAGTGTTACGTCGTCCCACGTATGCACCATTCCCCGGATAATGATATTGATAGTGAAGACAATATAGGCCACTGCAATTATAAGGATATATGCCCTCAAGGCATCATATTTCAGCAGGCCGCGCCATTGTCCGTGACCCAGCTTGAAGAGCAATGCGAAATTGACGCCACCGAGAAACATGAATATCACCATCACCCCTTTGATATAGTTGCTGTCCCATTGTGATAGCGCCATATCGCTGGTAGAGAATCCGCCGGTAGACATGGTGCTGAGCCCGTAGCAGATGGCTTCAAAGATATTCATGTCCGAGAAAGTCAGCAGGAACATCAGCAGCACCGTAAGGAAGATATACACCTTCCACAAACCTTTGGCGGTAGATGAGATGCGGGGACGCAGTTTGTCATGGGTTATGCCCGTCACCTCTGCATTGAAGAGCTGCATGCCGCCGGAATAGTTGAGCATGGGGATAATGGCCAAAGTGAAGATGATGATTCCCAAGCCTCCGATCCATTGGCAGATACAACGCCATAGAATAATGGAATGAGGCACGTTTTCAAGCGTATTGAGTACGGAAGCACCGGTGGTGGTAAAGCCGCTCATCGTCTCGAAAAAGGCGTCGGTGATATTAAAGTGAGTGCGACATATCAGAAATGGGAGCATTCCGAATAGGGATAGTATCACCCAGGTAAGGCCGGTGAGAAGTATTGCTTCCCGTTTGCCCATTTCCCGTGTTTTTGGCTTCAGACTCATTAAAGAGAAAGCCGCTGCGGCAGTGATGCCTATGCAGATCAGGAAGCGTAGTGTAGAGCGCTCCTGATAAAGTAGTCCCGCTATGCAGGGTATCACCATGATGCAGGCTTCCACCAGCAAAAGCCAGCCGATGACACGAAGCAGCATCACGATGTTGATATAGCCTTTATGTCGAAAGAATGAAGACACGTGTCCGGAATTAATTAAACCATTTTTCAATCTTATTGAAGGTGCCGGTAAGGCAGAAGACCACAACGCTGTCACCCGCCTCGATCTGCGTGTTACCCGATATGAGCATCACCTCGTCATTGCGTGTCAGCGCAGCGAGAGTCATACCGAAGGGTAGTTTGAGGTCTTTTACCGGATGGCGAGTGATCTTCGCGCCGGGTCTGACGTTGATTTCGGCAACGTCTGCATCCGCCAACGAGAGGAACTTGGCATTCTGCTCGTCAGCATCAAGCAGCAACTTGAAGATATGTGATGAGGCCAATAGTTTTTTGTTGATAATCGTACCGATATTCAGATTTTCGGCTTGTGAGAAAAACTGAAGGTTTTCCACGTCTGCCAATGTCTTGCTTACACCGAAGTCTTTGGCAGTAAGGCAGGAGAGTATGTTGGACTCCGACGAATCTGTCATAGCCAGAAATGCGTCATACTGATAGATATTGTTATGACGCAGCACTTCGATGTCAAGGCCGTCGCCGTGGATTATCTCACAGTCGGGAAACTCAGTGGCCATATATTCGCAATGGTCGCGATTGTTGTCGATAATGCGGATGCTGTATTCATGGTCGTAGAGCCGGGCAAAGCGCAGTGCGATACGCGAACCTCCCATAATCATCACTTTGCGTATCACCTTCTTCTTTTTGCCGCAGAGAGTCTGCACCTCCTGCACATATTTAGGCGTGGTGATAAAGTATAGGATGTCATCCTTGAGTATAGTGTCAGAGCCTTTGGGGATGATTGTCTCATTGTTGCGCTTGATAGCGGCTATATGAAAGTCATGGTTGGTAACCGGCAGATCCTTGATTTGGATATCAAGAAGTTCTGAATCTTCATGAAGTTTCACCCCGATAAGCAGCAATTTGCCGTCGTGCAGTTCTCCCCAATATCGCGCCCAGTTGTGAGAAAGGGCGGTATTGATCTCAACAGCCGCTAAATTCTCGGGATATATAAGATAATCAGCACCTATGTTTTTAAGTATCTGCTTGTTTTCGTTTTTAAGAAATTCAGAATTGTCAATGCGCGCTACGGTCTTTTTGGCGCCTAAATTCTTGGCAATTGCGCAGGAGGTGATATTGCGTGTCTCGTAGGGAGTGACCGCTATATATAAGTCACACTCCTCCACTCCTATATCCTTCAGGGTCTGAAATGAAGAGGTAGAGCCCTGACAGGTCATTAGATTATAGTTGCGGTCAAGATTATCCAGACGCACCTGGTCATTGTCCACCAGAATGATGTCTTGATCTTCAGTAGACAGCATCTTTGCAAGGTGAGTTCCAACTTCACCGGCGCCGGCAATTATAATCTTCATATATTGTTACTTGGATAAAATTTTCTCTACTTCTTTGACCACTGCCTCAGCATCAATACCTTCCTGACGACGCAGTTGCGCTACCGTGCCGTGGTTTACCCAATGGTCCGGTATTCCCATCTTTATGAGGCGGGGAGAGTGGGGGAGAGCGTCGAAATATTCGCCGACTGCCGAACCCATGCCTCCTGTGACGGCTCCATCCTCAATGGTGATGACATGTGAATATCGGGCTGCGATAGCGTAAAGCAGTTCTGTGTCAAGAGGCTTGAGATAGACAAGGTCGTAGTGATGTATGTTCTTGCCCTTTTCGCGCAGTGACTCCGTCGCTTTGATCACTTCAGCGCCGATCTCACCGATACTGATTACAGCAATGGATGACTCTCCCTCTGTATATATGGGTCTTGCTTTGCCGAGGGGGAGGGATATTTCTTCCTGCGGGTCAGTCTCTGCGGGCGCATTGCCACGTGGATAGCGGATGGCCATGGGAGCATTCAGTGCGAGTGCCTCACGCATCAAGGCTCTAAGTGAGGGTGCATCGAGAGGGGAGGCCACTGTCATGTTTGGTATCGCCCGGAGATACACGAGGTCGAAAATGCCGTGATGAGTCACTCCGTCTTCGCCTACGAGTCCGGCGCGGTCTATGCAGAAGGTCACCGGCAGACCCTGGATAGAGATGTCATTAATGATATTGTCGTAGGCTCGCTGCAGAAAAGCGGAGTAGATCGCTACGAAAGGATGTTTGCCACCGGCAGCCAGTCCGCCGGCGAATGTCACGGCATGGCCTTCAGAGATGCCCACGTCAAATGTGCGGTCGGGGTATCTATCCTTCATTTTGGATACGGACGTACCGCTGAGCATACCGGCAGTGATGGCGCAGATCTCCGGATGACTCTCAGCGAGAGAGACGAGAGTAGTGCCGAAGATGTCTTGCCATTTGGCAACTTTCGGATTGCCGTCAGAAGAAAGTTTTTCGCCCGTGTGAGGGTCAAATTTTCCCGGTGCGTGCCAGCCGGCCGGATTTCTCTCCGCAGCCTCAAACCCACAACCCTTTATGGTGTTGACATGCAGAATACGCGGACCGCGCATATCCTTGATGTCGCGAAGTATCTTGACCAGTTTCACCACGTCATGACCGTCAAAGGGCCCGAAATAGCGAATATTGAGTCCCTCAAAAATGTTCTGACGTCGGGAGATGAGGGCTTTCAGCGAATTGTTAAAGCGCAGAATGAGTCCTTTGTTGGAGTCTGATATCAAACCTTTACGTTTGAAAAGACGATAGACTCTGTCGCGCAATTTATTATATCGTGAGGAGATGGTCATCTCCGTCAGGTATCTGTGTAATGCCCCTACATTATCATCAATGCTCATCTCATTATCGTTGAGGATGATAAGCATGTCGTTTGGGTGATTGGAAGCATTATTGAGACCCTCAAAAGCGAGTCCGCCTGATATGGAGGCGTCGCCGATGATGGCTACCGTCTTTCTTGACTCCCGGCCGGGAGTATTTTTGTCGGCGATTGCCATACCGAGGGCGGCCGATATGGAATTGGAAGCGTGGCCTGCCATGAAGGTATCATATTCGCTTTCAAGAGGATTGGGAAATCCTGAGATACCCTCGAGAGTGCGTTGTGTAGCAAAGGCCTCGCGCCGTCCGGTGAGGATTTTGTGAGTATAAGCCTGATGGCCTACGTCCCAGACGAGTCGGTCGGAGGGTGTGTCAAATACATAATGTAGAGCTACGGTCAGTTCTACGGTGCCCATTGACGAACCGAAGTGCCCCGGATTGCCGGCCAGGGAATGAATGAGATATTGTCGTATCTCCGCGCATAGTTGCGGGAGTTGCTCCACCGGAAGTTTACGCAAGTCATCCGGAGTATTTATGCGGGAGAGTAACTCTCCGGTCATTGATGAGGGCTTCGAAGAAGTCATCGCCGGGAGTTGGTCTTGTCTGTTCTGATGTATCTCTTCCATACGGGCACAAAAATTATCACCCCTGAAAATCCTACCACCATGAGATTGCGGAGATTAAAACCGGAATATACGAAAGTATATCCGGCGAGCGCCAGCCATGCTACCAACAGCACGATTATTCCGATGATGGTGGTTATCTTCATATCCCTTTTTTGTCTGTGCCTTGACCCGCTGAGATTGTCGGCGGATAAAGGTTCATAATGCGAAATTAATAAAAAAATCGCAAATAGCCCGTATTTGACCTATATTTCACCCGTATTTGACCTATATTTCATTTGACGGAATATGCACGGTATGGATGGTGTCTGCCGGTAAATGCTTAACCTTGACGGTGTCAGCCGGCGTGGGTTCGGATTTGATGGTATCTGCCGGCAGTTCTTTTTCGACTTCCTTCGGCTTGGCCGACGATGCTGTGTAGCGAGCCCGAGGTTTGCCCGCCATTACGGGCACTGTCGGTATGTCGTAACCCTCCTCGGCATTGACGGCAAAATCCTTACGACCCGGAGATACAATGACGGGCCAGCCTACCTCCACAATATCAAAAAGTCGGAGAATATTTTCGTTTAATACACGTATACAACCGTGACTTCTGCGACCGCCGATGCTCCACGGAGCGCACGTGCCGTGAATACCTATCTGGGAGGTATTTGGCACTTTTAATCTTAAGAATCGTGGACCGAACTGTCCTTTCACCTCAGAGGTGTTGCCGTCATCATCGGTATAGAGCCAATCTGTCGAGTCATACTTGCCGGCTATGGAGAAGAAGCCTTCCGGCGTACGGTTGTCGCGCCTTTCATGCTTGGTGCCAAAATTCTTGCTGCACGCCATACCCATCGACTCTTGCAAGACTCCATATTTGTCGTATCGGTATAACTTCATCGTGGCTTTATCTACAATCAGAAAGCCGTCAAATTTGTTCATCAGCAGTTTGATGGCATATTGCGGCACGTCTTCCACCATTGCAGGAATGATACCTTTGCGGTAGTCTTCAGCGTGTTCTGACTCAGCCATAAACCGCTGCATATCAGCGACGCTGCTTTTCAGAGTCAACGTGTCCGGCTCTTCTTCAACAACCGTGTTGATACTATCCTCAGTCAGCGCTGCTGTTGAGTCGTATTGCTCCTTGCCGTCACCGGATTTGCGACATCCGGAGAAAATTACTCCGGATATGAGAGTCAGAGAAATAAACTGTATGTATAGAGTAATCTTCATAGACGAGAGGGCTTTGGTTTTTAGTATGTTTAGTAACGATATTAAAATATCTTATTTGTAATATCTTATGGTGTTATACTTCTTTAACACACGTTAACATAAAAAGTTTTGTGTCCGTATGCCAAAGTCATGTCCGTACGTTGCTCGGATTGGGAGGCTTGCGCATTGTGGCTAAAAAAATCGGGGATGGGGAGTGTAAATTTGATGTAGAATTATTAATTTTGTATTTTGTATGATATGTCTTTGTAAAAACAGAAGGCATGATATGAGATAAAGACAATTAGCGATGAAAAGATACGAGAATTACTCACCTGAAATACCTGTAAAAGAGGAGATTCCGGCTGCTGATACGCTTGAGCGCGAGCAGCGCGAGCGTCCGGCTGTGAAGCGCACTGCTGCCAAGCGCAACCGCAATAAAGAGCCTAAACGTCCCCAAAAGGAGGAGAAAAAGCCTAAATCGGAAGGAACGGACATAAAATCATCAATTCAAGCGATTGTAGACTTCTTTACATCGACTACTACCCGAATTATTGTCGGACTCGTGCTCGGAGCGTTGGGCGTCTATCTGGCCGTGGCCTGCATCTCTTATTTCTCACAGTGTGTGAGAGACCAGGCTGCCATTACCAACGCCGCTATCGGTATGGCTACCGACATAAGCAATGCCGGTGGAGAAGGGGGTGCCCGTATTTCCGAGTTTCTTATCAACGAGTCATTCGGCGTAGGAAGTCTTGTCGTCATCGTGTGGCTTATCTGCCTCTCCCTGAAACTGCTTATCGGACGTCCTAAATTCAAGACTGTCAATTTCACTATAAAGTGTATCGTGGCTCTTATCACCGTCAGCCTTATTATCGGTCTGCTGACCCTCGGCTTCAATAGTCCGGTAAACTGGGGTGGCTATCACGGCAGATATGTAAATGAATTCCTGATACATTTCCTCGGTTGGACAGGAGCCGTCATACTTTGTCTTCTCTCACTTGCCATCTTTATTGTGATATGTCTGCGCGATGTGGTGAAATGGATAATCCGCAAAAAGAATCAGATTATGGCTCGTCGTCGCGCTGCAGCGGAGGCAAAGGCAGAGCAGGAGAAGATAGAACGGGAACTGCAGGCGATGCGTGAGCAGGAAGCGCGGGATGAGGCTCGTTCGGGAGAAGGTCCGGAGATTGCGGGCGATGAGTCTGCAGAGATTGACGAGGATGAGGTAGTGACTTTCTCGGGAGATGAAGCGGAACTTGACTCCTCAATCTATGCTTACGAACTTGAAGAAGATGATGAAGAAGAACCATTGGCCATAAATAACGGATACGGGATAAATGATGCTGATGAAGAGATATCAGACCAATATGCCGCTGAGGAATCCCTCTACGAGCATGAGGCTGAGGCGATAGAGAATCAGCCGACAGGCGACGTGTCGGACCCTGACGAGAGCCTCAAAGGAGAAGACACCTCTGATGATGATGTTATGGTGGTGAATGTCAATACTATAGCACAAGCAGAGGGCAAAGAGTCGCATAAGGGCAGTTTGATTGAGAGGATGTATAAGTTCCCGCCGGTCGAACTCCTTGTGGAGGGTGACAACAGTGTCACAGTAGATGAAGATGAGCAGGCGGCCAATAAGAAGAAGATTGAGGATACATTGCTGTATCACGGCATTCCCATCACCAAGATAGAAGCAACGGTAGGACCGACGGTCACTCTCTATGAGATACGCCCCGACCAGGGTATCAAGATTGCCAAGATCAAGAATCTTGCCGATGATATTGCACTGAGTCTTGCCGCTATCGGAGTGCGTATTATCGCCCCGATACCCGGCAAAGGCACCGTAGGTATCGAGGTGGCCAACGATGACCCTCAGACTGTCTCGATGCGCACTATCATAAATTCGAGGAAATATAGGGAGACGCAATATAAATTGCCGGTAGCCCTCGGTTCGACGATCGGCAACGATGTCTACATAGCCGACCTTACAAAGATGCCTCACCTTCTGGTGGCCGGTGCGACGGGTCAAGGTAAGTCTGTAGGTCTTAACGCAATCATCGCTTCACTGCTTTATAAGAAGCGTCCTGACCAACTGAAATTCGTGATGATCGACCCTAAGGAGGTGGAATTTTCGATATACGCCAAGATAGAGAAGCATTATCTGGCGAAGATACCCGGTGATGGTGATGCCATCGTGACGGATATGAGTAAGGTGGTGGAGACGCTGTCATCTTTATGCGTAGAGATGGACAACCGCTATAAATTGCTGCGTCTGGCTCAGGTGCGTAATATCGAGGAATATAATGCCAAGATATCAGAGCGAAAACTTGACGAGAGTGAAGGTCATCGTTTCCTGCCTTATATAGTAGTGGTAGTCGATGAGTTTGCCGACCTTATCATGACCTCCGGCAAGGAGGTGGAGAAGCCGATAGCCCGCCTGGCTCAGAAGGCTCGCGCTGTGGGTATGCACGTTATCATAGCCACTCAGCGTCCCTCTACCAATGTTATTACCGGTATCATCAAGGCCAACTTCCCCGTGCGTATTGCCTTCAAGGTGACCTCCGGCGTCGACTCGAAGACTATTCTTGACACTACCGGTGCGCAGCAACTCATAGGTAGGGGAGATATGCTGATCAGCAGTAATTCGCATCTTGTACGCGTGCAGTGCGCATTTATAGATACTCCCGAGGTGACTGAGATCTGCGATTATATCTCCCGACAGCCCTTTAATTCAGGACCATACATACTCCCCGAACCCGAAACAGCCGGCGAAGAAGGTGGTGGCGGAAACGGCATGATAGGTGAACGCGATCCATTGTTTGAGGAGTGTGCCCGGTATATCGTAGGTAGTGGCATAGCATCGACATCCTCCTTGCAGCGTCACTTCTCGATAGGTTACACCCGCGCCGGTAAGATTATGGACCAACTTGAAGCGCACGGTTTTGTAGGACCCTCCACCGGAGGCAAGCCCCGCGACCTTCGCATCGATCAGGTAGGACTCGAGCGAGCGCTTGCCGAGATGTAAAAACACGGTTATACTAAGATTGCGCCGGCAACGTTGTTATGATAATGAACAGCATTAGCGCATAGAGCGTTATTTAATTAAAGATGAAAAGATATCTTTCGATAATATTAGTCTTGCTGATGGGCGGCATAAGCATCTTTGCGGCCGATACCGCTCTGCAGACATTGGATAAATGCGTGTCGCGCCTGAAGGGTGCGACGGGCATCAGTGCTGACTTTACCCTGTCCCGGCAAGGTAAGTCAGTGTCCGGCAAAATCAAAGAGAAAGGAAATCGATTCAGCATCATCACTCCGAGTGTGGCTACATGGTATGATGGTAAGACAATGACAACATGGAGTGCCGATACGAATGAAGCAACCATATTTATACCCACGGAAGAGGAGTTGGGTGAGAGCAATCCGCTTCTTTTGCTGCAGACATCATCATCTTACAGCGTAAGTTACGGAGCAAGTAAGGGAACGGACCGGAAGACCCTGATTCTAACGCCCAAGCGTCGCGGTCTGAGTGCGAAGAAGATTACTGTGACACTTGCCTCGGCGTCTTTGATTCCGCAAAGGATAGATGTGACCCTCGCTGACGGAAAGACAATGTCAGTGACGCTGCGTAATGTGTCGCTGAAGGCTCAGGTGAGCGATGCTGACTTCCGGTTTAACAAAAGCAAATATCCTAAAGCAAAGATCAACAATCTTATGTAACAAAAAATACCGGTATGTCCGGTAATAACAACATTAAAATATCTGATACAATGAATGAAGAGAGCACGAAAGTATTGATTATCGGTAGCGGACCGGCCGGATATACCGCCGGCATCTATGCATCACGCGCAAATCTTAAACCGATATTGTTTGAGGGTCAGCAGCCCGGTGGCCAGTTGACCCAGACTACAGAAATAGAAAATTTCCCCGGATATCCGAAAGGTATCCAGGGTCCTGAAATGATGAATGAGTTGCGCGAGCAGGCCGAGCGTTTCGGCACAGATATTCGCAGTCGCGTGATAGAATCCGTGGATGTCACATCCCGTCCTTTCCGATGTGTAGACGAACGAGGCGACGTGATTATGGCTGACACAGTAATCGTGGCTACCGGTGCTTCGGCTAAATATCTTGGTCTTCCTGATGAGGAAAAATATAGAGGTATGGGTGTGAGTGCTTGTGCTACTTGCGACGGTTTCTTCTACCGTAAGAAGAATGTGGCCGTAGTAGGTGGCGGCGACACTGCCTGCGAGGAAGCCTTGTATCTTTCTACGATCTGCCGTAAGGTATTCCTGATAGTACGTAAAGACTATCTTCGCGCATCTGATGTGATGAAGCGCCGTGTGTCTGAGAAGGAGAATATCACCATCCTTTTCAACTGTAATACCGTTGGTCTCTTCGGCGAAGACGGCGTGGAGGGAGCCAAGATTGTGGAATTTAAGGGTACGGACAAGGAGCAGGTGTTTGATATTGACATCGACGGCTTCTTCCTGGCGATAGGTCACAGACCAAATACTGATATATTCCGCGACAAATTAGTGCTTAATTCGGAAGGCTATATAGAGACCTTCAACGGTACGCAGCAGACCAGCGTAGAGGGTATCTATGCAGCCGGCGACTGCTGTGACCCCCGTTACCGTCAGGCTATCGTAGCCGCCGGCTCCGGTTGCCGCGCAGCCCTCGACGCTGAGAGGTTCCTCATGGAGCACGAATAAAATCTAAAAGTTGAATAATGGAAAAACAACAGATAATAGATAGCCGCTATCTGCGTATGGCGCGTATATGGAGCGAAAACTCCTATTGCGAGCGTCGCAAGGTAGGTGCTCTTCTGGTAAAGGATCAGATGATTATATCAGACGGCTATAACGGCACTCCCTCCGGCTTCGACAATGTGTGTGAGAATGAGCAGGGACTTACGTATCCATACGTGCTTCATGCCGAGGCAAATGCCATAACGAAAGTGGCCCGCAGCAATAATTCGAGCGAGGGGAGCACACTGTATGTCACCGCCTCACCCTGTATGGAGTGCGCGAAACTGATCATACAGGCCGGAATCAAACGAGTTGTTTTTTCAGAACTATATAGAATTACAGATGGTCTCGACCTCCTGCGCAAAGCCGGGGTCGAGACCGTACATCTGCCTGAGGAGTAGAAAATGACTGATAATCGTAAAGTGAGAGGCATACTTATCCCAATTCTCTTTTCTGTCGGTATAGCCCTCGGAATATTGTTGGGGAGATACATATTTACCAAGCCTGCGTCGCCTCATCATGAGAAACTGGAAGCGATACTGAGCATGATAGAGAATGAATATGTGGATGATATCGATGTAGATAGCCTCATGGAGGAATTATATCCGAAATTGCTGTCTCTGTTGGATCCCCACTCTGCCTATATCCCCGCGAGCGAATTGACGGCAGTCAATGAAGATCTGGAAGGGAGTTTCAGTGGTGTAGGTGTCTCATTTCAAATTCTCAACGATACGGTTTCGGTCATAGAGGTAGTGCCCGGCGGTCCTTCCGAAAAGGTGGGTCTTCTTGCCGGCGACAAGATACTTCAGGCCGATACACTTGATCTTACGGGCAAAAATGCCACTACCGAGAATGTCTACCGTCATCTTCGCGGAAAGGAGGGCACTACGGTGAAATTGAAGATATTGCGTGAAAATTCATCGAAACCTCTTGAATACACTATAGTGCGCGGTCCGGTGCCCGTTAATAGCGTTGACTGCTCGTATATCGTCAAGGACGGCATCGGCTATGTGAAGGTCAGCAAGTTTGCCAAGACCACCTATAATGAATTTATCACTGCTCTCAGAGAACTACAGGCCAAAGGAGCGCAAAAATTTATAGTAGACCTTCGCGGCAATTCCGGTGGTTATATGGATCAGGCCGTTTTGATGGCCAATGAATTTCTGGAGGCCGGCAAGATGATAGTCTACACCAGTGGCAAGCGTCAGGATATGGAGAGCTTTACCTTCGCCGACGGAGAGGGGAGCTTCAAGAATGCCGAACTCACCGTATTGACCGACGAATATTCAGCCTCAGCCTCGGAGATTTTCTCGGGTGCCATCCAGGATAACGACAGAGGACTGATAATAGGAAGACGTACCTTCGGTAAGGGTCTTGTGCAAAATCAGACCACACTTCCCGACAGCAGTGCCATACGTCTTACGGTGGCGCGTTATTTCACACCCTCCGGACGCAGCATACAGAAAGAATACAAACTCGGTGAGACTGACAAATATGAGACAGACCTGCTTGAACGATATAAGCACGGCGAGTTTTACAGTATGGACAGTATCCGTCTCGACAAGAGTAAGATATTCAATACTGTCACAGGTCGCACCGTGTTTGGTGGAGGAGGCATCATGCCCGATGTTTTCGTTCCGGAAGACACTACCGGCATCACCTCTTATTATATTGCCGTCTCAAACGCCGGACTGATTAATCAGTATGCGTATAGGGTGGCGGATAATTACAGAAGCATCCTGAAGAAGAGTACGAATGTCAATCAGGTGCTGAAGTCATTGCCCCGCGATAACACACTCCTTGAAGGATTTGTGGCATACGCTGCCGAGCGGGGTGTGCCCGCAAGATGGTATTATATCCGAAGGTCGCAAGATCGGATTCTCAACCAGTTGAAGGCCGTCATAATACGCGATATTCTGGGATATTCCGCCTTTATTGAGGTGCTCAATGAGGAAGACAACGGAGTGAAACGCGCTGTGAAGGCATTGGACGCCGGTGAATCTCCCCTGGTAATAGAACCGAAGCAAACAGATGCTAATGCTAAAAAGAAATAAAACAAAATACTATGGAAAAATTTGAAATTCGCAGAAAGATAAAGAATCTGCGCACAATGCTGGATGAACTGGAGCGTGAGCAGGCAGCCGCGCAAGTATTTGAACGACTCGAAAAGACAGCCGCTTTCCTTATGGCAGAGCATGTGCTGATGTATCATTCTCTCCCCGACGAATTGTCAACACGCTCATTCCTTCGCAAATGGGGCGGCAAAAAGCACTTCTATCTGCCGCGCGTGAATGGAGTGAATTTAGACATCCTGCCGTATGACGAGTCTCGTCTCGAACTGGGAGCATTCCATATCGAGGAGCCCTCCGGAGACAATGTAGTCTCGGCAGATACACTCGAGCTTATTATAGTGCCGGCTGTAGCATTTGATAGAAAAGGCAACAGGCTCGGTCGAGGTAAAGGCTTTTATGACCGTCTGCTCAACACGGTGCGCGCCACGAAGATAGGAGTGGGCTACGAATTTCAGGTGTATGATGACTTACCTGCAGAGCCTCATGACGTGCCTATGGACATGATCATCACGCAAAATGAGACAATCATCATCAAAAAACGGTGACTTTTAGCGAAAATTAAAAATAATTTATTGAAAAACGATAAATTATTTTTGTATTTAAGCAAGTTTGACTATATTTGCATATAGAATTTACATAATTACTAACTAATATAATCAATCATGAAGAGAAAAATCTTTTCGATGCTCCTTGCGATGCTGGCTTTAGTTCCGGCAATGCAGGCTCAGCAGATGACTCCGCTGCCCCTCAATCCTGAGGTGAAGAGCGGAAAGCTTGCTAATGGTCTCTCTTACTACATTCTTCACAATGAAGAACCGAAAGAGAAGGCAAACTTCTACATAGCTCAGAAGGTTGGCTCTACTCTGGAGACTCCCGAGCAGCTTGGTCTGGCTCATTTCCTTGAGCACATGGCCTTCAACGGCACTTCTACCTATCCCGGTAAGAATATGCTCAACTATCTCCAGTCAAAGGGTATACGTTTCGGTGCTGACATCAATGCCTACACTTCTTTTGACGAGACAGTGTACAATATCAACAATGTGCCCACTTCTGACAAGGCTTTGATGGACAGCGTATTGCTCGTGCTTCGCGACTGGTCAGGCTCTATTCTCCTCGAAGAGAGCGAGATTGATGCAGAGCGTGGTGTGATCCAGGAGGAATGGCGTTCACGCAACGATGCCAACACTCGTATGTACACTGCTCTTCTGCCGCAGCTTTATGAGGAGTATCAGTATGAGCAGATGCCCATCGGTAAGATGGAGGTTGTGATGAACTTCAAGCCCGAGGTGCTTCGCGCATATTACAAGAAATGGTATCGTCCGGATCAGCAGGGCATCGTCATCATCGGTGACTTTGACGCAGCCGAGATGGAGCAGAAGGTGAAAGCCCTCTTCTCAGAGATACCCATGCCCGAGAATGCTGCCGAGCGCGTATATACTACAGTTTCCGATAACAAAGAGCCGATATACGCCACTTTCGAGGATGCCGAACTGCAGAACGACCGTATCATGGTCTCTTTCAAGTTTGACAAGACTCCCTTCGAATACCGCAACACTGACATGGCCTACATCGGTGATGAAATCATGCCGCTGGTATTCTCCACAATGATGAACACCCGTCTGACAGATTATTCTCAGAATCCGGCTTGCAAGTATGCATATTGCGGCATAAACATCGGCGACTACTATGTATCAAAGACTAAAGGCGCCGTAAATGTCATTATCATTCCGAAGGGTGATGCTGAGGCTGCTCTTGCAGATGCTATGGCTGTAATAGCCCGCGCTTGCAGCACAGGATTTGCTCCCGGCGAACTTGAGCGTGCCAACAGCGAGATACTCGCTTCTTTCGAGCGTCGCTACAACGAACGTAACAAGACTGATAATGACGTGCTCGGCAATGAACTCATCCGTCATTTCATCGACAATACTCCCAACCCCGGTTACGAAGTAGAATATCAGCTCTTCCAGCAGATCAGCCAGATGCTTCCCGTAGAGGCTTACAATGCCTACGCAGCGCAGATTCTTACCGGTGAAAATCAGGCTATCGTAGTGGCTCAGCATCAGGCTGAGGGTCGCACGCTTCCTGCTAAGGATACCATGGTAAATGCTCTCAACAATGCGCTGAATGCCACATACGAGGCATACGTGGATGAAGTGCTCACCGATCCGCTTATTCCCTCACTCGCTCCGGCCGGTAAGGTAGTGTCTGAGACTGCCAACGAGGCACTCGGCACTCAGGAACTGACACTCTCTAACGGCGTGAAGGTGATTGTAAAGACTACCGACTTCACTGCTGACCAGATACTCTTCACTGCTTTCCGCAACGGTGGCCGTCGTTCATACGAGAAATCACAGGCTGATGACGTGCTTCTCGTTTCCGACGCATTCGACTCTTCAAAATTCGGCGTTTACGATGCGAAGACTCTTCCGAAATATCTCGCCGGCAAGAAGGTGTCACTCGGCTTTGACATCAATCTCTCCACTACCGCTCTCGACGGCTCTTCAACAGTGAAGGACCTTCCCACTCTCTTCGAACTTATCTACACAGCCTTCACCAACCTCAATCCTGACAAGGAGTATTATGACATCATGATAGACCGCGTGCGCTCCATCCTTGCCAACCAGGAGAAAAACCCGCAGTTTATCTTCTCACAGGGTATCGAGGAAATGCGTTGGGGCAACAATCCGATGCAGCAGTCTCCCAACATGAAGCTCATCAACGGTGCTGATTACGACCGCATGTATGCCATCATCAAAGATGCGCTTAAGAATGCTGCCGATTATACCTTCATCTTCACCGGTAACGTGGACGTAAATACTCTTAAGCCCCTGCTGGAGCAGTATATCGCCAATCTTCCTTCCACAGGCGTTAAGACCGATATGCCTATCGTGACCGACGTAACTATTGCTGAGGGCGACCTCAACAAGGAGATTAAGGTAGAGATGCAGACTCCCGCTGTGTTTGTATTCGGTGGTATTGACGGCAACGTTGAATACAATCTCAAGAATGATATGTATATCAAACTCATAGCAGACGTGCTCGATATCATCTATATCAACACTCTGCGTGAGGAGGAGGGTGGCACATACGGTGCTTCTGTAGGTACTCAACTCCTGCCTTACTCCAACCAGTGGCTGCTCTACTACGTATTCCAGACAGGTATGGATATGAAGGACAAGCTCGTGGCTCGTGCTAATGTCGAACTCGAGAAGCTTCTCAAGGAGGGTGCTGACGCTGATACCTTCAATAAGGTGAAGGAGGCTGCTCTTGCTCAGTATGACATGAATATCCGCACCAACAAGTATTGGGATAACATTATCCTCTCGATAGAGCGCGGATATGACCTGCACACCAATTACCGCGAGATGCTCTCAGCTCTTACTCTCGAGGAATTTAACTCTTATATGTCAACCCTTTATAACGGCCGCAACAAGATGCTTCTTGTAGAAGTGCCTGCTGAATGAATTATTCCGAAATGAAGAAGATTCTGATCAGCGGTCTGGCCGCCCTTGCGATTATGACCGTAAACACAATGAATACTTCGGCACAGACAGCCCCGCGTCTTCTCGACGCGGGGCTTCCCTACGGTGCCCTTCCGTTCGACCGCCTTACGGCTGCTGACTATGAGCAGGCTGTAAAGGATGGTATCGACCGACGTAATCAGGAGATCGCTGCCATCGTCAATCAGCGAAGCACTCCTACGTTTGAAAACACTATCGTGGCTCTCGATCGTTCCGGCAGCGACCTGACACGTGCCATCCTGGCGCTCAGCAATCTTGAGCACGCTATGGGCGACACGGTGCTTATGACGGCTTTGGCCAACGTCACTCCGCTTATCTCCGCACATGAGGCAGAGATTGTGCTCAATGAGCCTCTCTGGCAGCGTATCAAGACCGTGTATGACCGTCGCGACGAGCGTCCCGACCTCACACCGGAGGATAAGCGTCTTCTTTCTGAGACTTATATGCAGTTTGCACTCAATGGTGCCAATCTGCAGGGTGAGGATAGAGAGAAATACCGCGCGCTTAACGCTAAGCTCTCTGACCTTAATCTGAAGTTTGCGCAGAATGTCACCAATGAGATGGCAACTGCCGACAGACGTCTATGGCTCACTGAAAACGACCTTTCCGGGCTGCCGGCTGACATTATCAGTGCAGCGCGTCAGGAGGCAAAGCATATACTTGAGGCTGAGGGCAAGGAGGATGACGGCACGTCTTACGTCTTTACCGTCGATTATCCCTCTTACAGCCCCTTCATCAAATATGCAGACCGTCGAGACCTCCGCGAGAAGATGTATCGCCTGTACAACACCCGCAATATGAGCGGTGACTATTCCAATCTTCAGATTTTGAAGGATATCGCCAATACTCGTCTTGAACTTGCCAAACTGATGGGCAAGAAGAACTATGCCGAGTATACGCTGCAGCACACCATGGCCGGCAATCCCGGAAACGTTTATGCTATGCTTGACGAACTGACAGCAGCATATGTGCCGGCCATGAAGGAAGAGATAGCCACTGTGGAGGCCTATGCACGCAGCAAGGAAGGGGAGGACTTCGTCATGATGCCCTGGGATTACAGCTATTGGTCAGACAAATATAAGAATGAGAAATATGCCTTCAACGATGAGGATATGAAGCCCTATTTCGAACTCAACAATACCATCAAGGGTGTATTCGGTCTGGCTACCAAACTCTATGGCTATACATTCAAGGAGAATACGGAACTGCCCGGATATCACCCCGACGTGAAGATCTATGACGTCTACAATCGTGACGGCAAGTTTTTGGGTCTTCTCTACACTGACTTTTTCTATCGTGCCGGCAAGTCGCCGGGCGCGTGGATGACGGAATTCCAGACGGAGTGCAAGGATGATGAAGGAGGCAAGACTTATCCCATCATCTCTATAGTCTGCAATTTTGCCAAGCCCGTCGGAGACAATCCGGTGTTGCTTAATCCTTACGAGGTTGAGACCTTCCTTCACGAGTTTGGTCATGCGCTTCACGGTCTCTCCGCCGATGCCAAGTATGTATCTTTGAGCGGTACAAACGTGTATCATGATTTTGTGGAACTCTTCTCTCAGTTTAACGAGAATTATCTGACGGAGAAGGAATTTCTTGACAGCTTTGCAGTGCATTATCAGACGGGCGAAAAGATGCCGGAAGAATTACTGCAGAAGTTTATCAATGCCTCTCAGTACGGTGCAGCATATTCATGCGTACGTCAGCTTAATTTCGGCATAACCGATATGGCATACCACACCATTGATGAGCCTCTTGGCGACGATGTAGAAGTCGAGTCATTTGAGAACATGGCAATAGAGCCGGTAAGAATATTTGCTCCCGTAAAGGGCACATACTTTTCACCGACGTTCTCCCACGTCTTCGCAGGTGGCTATGCAGCCGGCTATTATGGCTACAAGTGGAGCGAAGAACTGGATGCAGACGCTTTCGCAGCCTTCCAGGAGAACGGTATCTTCGACCGCGCCACAGCCGATAAATTCCTGAAGATGCTTCAGGCCGGCGGCACAGAAGATCCGATGACCCTCTACATAGAATTCCGAGGCAAAAAGCCCACAGTAGAAGCCCTCCTGAAGCGCGACGGCATCACCCGCAAATAACCCCCTCTGCCTGCCGCCCTCAATCCCGGCCGCCGACCCCAATCCCGGCCGCCCTAAATAAAAAAGCGAGACTACCCCACCCGGTAGCCTCGCTTTTTTTATGCTGTTCTCTTGCGCAAGTAGTGACTTCTGTCATTTCACGTCAACGTCACAAACGGCTGAGCACTTATCTCTGACGAACCGAGACACCGCTCTATGATGATGACGGAAATCCTTTACTGTATGAATCTGGTGCAATGAAAGGAAAACCGAAATATCAAATTAAGCACAACAGGAAAAAGGAATCGCTGAACTTGTATGTGTGGCTTCATCCCCGTAATGCTCAGGAGCGTCAGCATTGTGATAACGTGGCTTTCACTGTGCCTGTTCAAAAGTCTTACAGATATGCCTTGGACAGATTCAAGGAGTACCTGAGCGAGACGCCGAGATATTCCAGATACACTGATGTCATGCCTATGAATGCCATCACATCCGACCTTGTTCTTGGATTCACAAACTATCTTCGCAGGAAATGCTCAGGAGAGGGTTCGAAAAAGAACTACCATTGGTTCAAAAAAGTGATAGCGGACGCTGTGGAGGAAGACATCATAAAGAAGAATCCCTGCAAGGGCATAAGGATAATCTATGACACCAATGTGGTGCTGAAGGATATTCTGACACCGAGGGAGATCAACAGGCGTGCCGCCTTTCGGTATGAAGGGGAACACCGTGAAGTACAGAGGGCTTTCATCTTCTGCTGTTACACCGGACTACGTTTCTGTGACGTGGCAAATCTCACATACTGAAATGTCGACAGCGAGAGCATTATCTTTGCACCATAATTCATCGTCATCATGTTTCATTTTGACATGGATT
>CAYVZJ010000026.1:0-36657 GCA_964456155.1 uncultured Sangeribacter sp. | reverse complement strand
AGTCCCTAGATACCTATGGTACAATAAATTAAAAAATGTCATGTACTGTAGCCTTGGGCATGTAGCGATTGATTAAATTATGCTACATGCCGAAGGCATGTCCTTATGTTGCTCAGGCGGGACGCTTTAACGGGATTATTTTCTGTTGGCTATTCGGGTGAAGGCGTCCATTATGATGGTGGGACGATTGTTGTGGAAGGCACCGAGTTTGTATGGGTCGGTGTCGTTGGCTTCCGGTGCCCAGTAGAAGACACCGTGGCAGTGTCCGTCGGTATCGTAGACCAATCTGTCGAAGAACATATCGAGGAACTCCTTTCCCTCTTCGGGTTTTCCGGCTTCGACACCTGTCTCTACCACCATGACATCCGTGCCGTATTTTTCTGAGAGTTCTTTGATATTCTCGATACACGCATTTACGATATCCTCGTCTGTCATCTCCGGATGGCTCTCTTTTGTCCAGAAGGGGTAGAGGCTCATACCTATCATATCCCAGGTGACGCCATTCTCCTTCAGGCCATCAAAGATGCGATTGTACAACTCCTTGTCAAACCCGTTGTCAAGATGCACAATTACTTGTGCGTCGGGATATACCTGCTTGGAGGCTTCATATCCGGCCTTAGTGAGAGCGGCGTATTGTTCGGGGTTTTCATGTACGTTTCCCATAGGCCAGAGCATACCGTGAGTGGTTTCATTGCCTACTTGCACCCATTTTACGTCTATATCATTGTCTTTAAGTAGTTGGAGCGTGGAGACAGTATGCGCAGCGAGGGAGTCGCACATAGTGTTGATGTCGGCCTCTTTCCATGCTTCGGGAATGATTTGTTTGCCCGGGTCGGCCCACCAGTCGCTGTAATGAAAGTCGATCATGAGAGCCATGTCGGCCTCTTTTGCTCTGCGGGCCATGACGAGGACGTCCTCCTTTGATGAGAAGCCATCCTTAGGATTTACCCATACTCGAAGTCGGATAGCGTTGAGGCCGAGTTGCTTCATGAGTTGTGTGTTTTCGGTCTGCACGCCGTCTTTATTATACGAGAAGACGCCGTGGCTTTCGAGTTCGGTAGTGCCGCTGATATCCGCTCCGAGCCAGAATACGGTGTCGGAAGAGGTTTGGGAGGCGTTGTGACAGTCATTTTGCCCATCAACGGAGTCGGTGGGATAAGCGTGTGCCATAGCGAAAGTGGCTATTGCTGTCAGTGCTGTAAAAAGAGTTTTTCTTGTCATAAGGCTAAAATTTTATTATGTGTCTCAGGCAAAGATACCGAAAAATCTTGAATGTACATAATATCTTGTTGCATCTTGTTGCATCATGAAATTGCTTGTCGCAGTTTTTATTGGAAACTTTCGTTCTTAGGCCCCATTCCACAAAAAATTATCGGAAAATTAAAAAAAAGTATTATATTTGTGATTTTGTGTAATAGGGTCTAATGATAAGTAAGATACCAAGGTCAACTAAAGACGATGATAACTAAACTAACAAAGATTACGACATTTCTGATGCTGCTGATATTGGCGGCCGGAAGTGGACATGCTGCGAATAGAATGTATGTTGAGCCGATTAATATCGAGCCCGGACTGTCGGAAACGCTTACCCTGTGTCTGACGAACGACGTAGCATGCTATGGATTTCAGGCAGAAATAACTCTGCCGGCAGGCGTGCAGTGGGTCACCAAAAGTGACGGCCAACCGGACGTAAGCCTCAGCGAGCGATTTGAGGGTAAAGGCTATCAGATAATCGCCAACACAAAGAATATTCAGTCCGGCAAAGTGATACTGGGCGTTTTCTCTACTGCCGATCCGCAAGAGGCAATAACCGGCAATGCGGGTGTGATAATGACCATACCTGTGAAGACTTTGATATCGTATGCCGGTGGTGACGTAAGATTCAATAATGTCAGGATTGTAGATTCCTCGGATCAGGATGTTTATCTTGGTTCGGGTGCATCGCCTATAGGTGTGTTGCCACTATCTGTGACGGTAATGCCTGCTGAAATAGAAATTAATCGTGGTGCCACGGGAAATCTGACCACAAGCATTTATCCCACGTATGCCACTGACAAGAGCGTGACCTGGACATCGGCGGATGATAATATCGCTACTGTTGACGCTA
This sequence comes from uncultured Sangeribacter sp., assembly GCA_964456155.1. Classification (GTDB taxonomy): domain Bacteria; phylum Bacteroidota; class Bacteroidia; order Bacteroidales; family Muribaculaceae; genus Lepagella. The sequence goes on along the minus strand of CAYVZJ010000026.1, from coordinate 34,550 downwards.
ACGGTGTGGTGACTGCTGTAAATATCGGAAAAACGACGATCACTGCCACTACGGTGAACGGGAAGAGGAATACATGTGCTGTAGATGTGGTGGCCTATTGCGAAGGCCTCAGTCTTGACCGCACTCAAATAGAGATAGAGAGAGGTAAAACCGACACTCTTATACCGCTGCCCATTCCGGCAGATACTACAGATCCCGTTACATGGAGTTCGAGCGATGAAAGTGTGGCTGTCGTAGTGGATGGAATAGTGACGGCAATAGGAAAAGGCCATGCTGTCATAACGGCCACGTGTGGAGCACACTCCGCCTCTTGTGATGTGGAAGTTTATGTATTGGCATCAGCCGTCGTGGTCAATCACGATTACGTCCAACTGATGGTGGGCAATACCTCTGAACTCATTTTAGCCACTGTCTTACCGGAGGAAACTAATGATAAGACTCTGACATGGACCTCAAGCGACCCCTCGATAGCCACTGTTTCGGCTGAAGGGGATGAAGCATATATTATGGCTCACTCCCTCGGAGAGACCACGATAAACGTAAGCTGCGGACAGGCTATGACCACTATTCTGGTAAAAGTAGTGCCAACGCCGGTGGAGAGTGTGACACTCAATGAGTCGTATGCAGAGATGATGGTGAATCATACTCTCAATCTCATTCCCACTGTACTTCCCGAAGACGCAACTGATAAAACAGTAATCTGGAAGTCAAGCAATCCGGAGGTTGCCACCGTGGATGGTGACGGTATAGTGACAGCGCTGTCACTGGGCGATACACAGATTACAGCCTCCGTAGCTACAAAATCAGCCATCTGCCATATCAAAGTCGTTCCCACGCCGGCAGAGAGCATCTCTCTTGAACCGGATAAGGCTACGATGAGAGTAGGTGGAAGTGTAAAACTGACTGAGACGATTTATCCAGACGACACTACCGATAAGAGCGTAACGTGGACGTCGAGTAATCCGGCGGTTGCCACAGTAGACGGCGAGGGTAATGTCACAGCGCTGGCGCTGGGCGAAGCAGAGATAACTGCGCAGTGCGGTGATGTGTCGGCCAAGAGCTTGATTACTGTAGAGCCCACTCCGGTGACGAGCCTTACGGTAAGCGAAAGTTCGATAGAACTTAAGGTGACCGAAACCTTTACACTCGAAGCGACCGTGTTGCCGGAGGATGCTACCTATAAGACCGTGACATGGTCAACTGCCAACGATGCAATCGCCACCGTCGATGTGTTGGGTAAAATTACTGCAATGAGCGTAGGGGAGACGGAAGTGACAGCCTCTTGCGGAGACTTTACAGCCATCTGTCGCGTCACTGTAATTCCTACTTTAGCAGAGAGCATCACCCTTGACCCCACGGCAGCGACGGTATTGAAGGGAGAATCTCTGATCATAAGCGCTACAGTGCTTCCGGCCACTACTACTGACAAGACTATTGTATGGACTTCTGATGACGAAGGCATAGCCACAGTCGATGCCTCGGGCAAGGTGACCGCTACAGGCGTCGGAGAGACTACCGTAACCGCTACTTGCGGCGATGTGTCGGCAACGAGCATTATCACTGTCCCCCCGGTACCGGTGCGCGAACTGTCGCTCTCCAGCAAAAATCTGCTGTTGAAGGTGGGCAATGTGTCTGACTTGGACGTAATATTTGATCCGGCGGATGCCACCGACCAAAGATTGACATGGGCCTCAGCCGATGAGTCAATAGCCTCCGTGGATGAGAATGGCAATGTGACCGCCATTGCCATCGGCACCACCACCATTACCGTCACTTCCGTGCCCTATCCGAACGTAAAGGCTGTATGTGAGGTGGTAGTAGAAGCTGCAGTGATAAATGTGACTAATATATGGCTTAACGAAAGCAATATCACATTAGTGGAGGGTGATACCTTCCAGCTGGATGCCACCTTGACACCGGACGATGCCACCGACCCGACTGTGACCTGGGAGACGACGGACGCTGCGAAAGCCACAGTCTCGAATACCGGCTTAGTGACGGCAGTATTGGCCGGCTCGGCTACAATAATGGCCTCCTCATCCAATGGTCTGACGGCAAAATGTGATGTTACTGTCTTACCTAAAAAAATAGAGGTGAAGGGCATCTCTTTAAGTCAGTCCACTCTGTTGATACATGAAGGTGAGACGGCGGAATTGCTTGCTATCATCGCTCCCGATAACGCTGATGACAAGAATGTGATCTGGAGCACGGCCGACGCCTCAACAGCAGCAGTGGATCAATCCGGTAAGGTCACCGGTGTGCTGGCCGGAGAGACTGTAATTACTGCCACTGCCTCCAATGGAATGACGGCTACATGTATAGTGACTGTTATCCCCAACGTAATTCCGGTGACCGGCATCATGCTTTCTGAACATGAGAAAGAGGTGATAGTGGGAGATGCCTTCACTCTGACAGCCACGATTACTCCGACAGATGCGACGGATAAGACAGTGACCTGGAAAACGGAGAATCCGGCAGTGGCCACTGTCTCCGATTCGGGCGAAGTGACAACCGTCGGCGTAGGTCAGACCCGTATCCTTGCCTCATCCTCCAATGGTCTTACAGATATCTGCACCGTAACAGTTAACAGAGGTATAGTATGGCCTACGGGCATTAGGCTGAGTAACGAATCAATGACCTTATATGTGGGAGATACCACCGACCTTCTGGCTATTGTAGAACCCGCGGATGCCGACGACAAGAGTGTTGTCTGGAGCACGGGCGATGCAACGATAGCCACGGTGGATCAACAAGGTATCGTAAACGCCTTGCAACCCGGCGAGGTTGTAATCACAGCCACTACTGTCAACGGACTTACCGATACCTGCACGATAACGGTATTGCCTAAAGAGATACAACCCGACGGAATAATACTTAGTGAGACAGAGAAAGAGGTCATCGCAGGTGATGTCTTCACTCTGACAGCGACAGTGACACCGGAAGATGCGACAGATAAGAGTGTGACATGGATTTCCTCGAATCCCGATATTGCTACCGTTACGTCCACCGGCGCAGTGACGACACTTACACCCGGTGAGGTTACTATCATGGCCTCGACCGTCAACGGTAAGACGGCGACTTGCAAAGTAACGGTAATACCCCGGAAAGTCCTTCCTGCAGGTATCTCCCTTTTCCCTGAAGAATTAACTCTCTACGTAGGCGAGACAGGGGAAATGCTGCCGATAATCGAACCCGCCGACGCTACGGAAACGTCACTGAAATGGTCGACGGATGCCGGCAATATCGCCTTTGTAAATGATGATGGAAAGATTACTGCTGTAAGTCCCGGTGAGGCCATAATAACCGTAACAACGGTCAACAACATAACAGCGACCGGAAAAGTGACTGTCATCACGGATGTAGTCTATCCCACCGGTATCATCATAAGTGAAACAGAGAAAGAGGTTATAGTAGGCGATGTATTCTCCTTGTCAGCGACCATAGAACCCGCCGACGCTACAGACAAGAGTGTGACATGGAGATCTTCAGATCCCGATAAAGCGTCTGTGTCTGAGACCGGTGAGGTGACGACCAAAGAGGTAGGTGAGGTGTATGTATTCGCATCATCCTCCAACGGTCTTACTACCTCTTGTAAGGTGAAGATTAATCCTCGTATTGTCGAACCGACCGGAGTGTCAATTACTCCCGACAATCTGACCATATATGTGGGCGAGACCGGGCAGTTGCGTGCCGTGGTTGAACCGGAAGACGTCACTTACCCATCCGTAATATGGAGTACAGATGATTTGAGCATTTTGTCTGTAGAAGGCATGGGCTTTGTGACGGGATTAATGCCCGGCACCGGCGTCATCACAGTCACCACAGTAAATGGAATGAGCGCAACTTGCACCGTGACTGTCCTTCCGAATGAAATACCCGTCAGCGGCATTACACTTGATACAGAAAAAGAGGTGACAGTCGGTGATGTCTTTACCTTGACAGCCACCATCCAGCCGGAAGATGCCACAGATAAGACCATCACATGGAGGTCTTCCGACCCTGATATGGCGTCCGTGTCCGAGACCGGTGAGGTGACGACAAAAGCAGTAGGCGAGGTAATAATTTTTGCCTCTTCTGCCAATGGTGTGACAGCGGAATGTAAAGTGACGATTAATCCGCGTGTAATAGAAGCCACCGGGGTCACACTGACGCCGGAAAGTCTTACCTTGTATGTCGGCGAGACAGGACAACTTCGTGCAGTAGTGGAACCGGAGGATGTGACCGACCCCACCGTGATATGGCGAGCCTCTGACTCCGGCAATGTGTCAGTCGATGAGCAAGGCTTTGTGACCGGCTTGATACCGGGTGTGGGCATAGTTTCCGTTCTTACATCGAATGGCAAGAGTGCAACCTGCACCGTGACCGTACTTCCGAATGAGATACCCGTCAGCGGCATTACACTTGATGAAAGCAAAGAGGTGACAGAGGGTGATGTCTTCACCTTGACAGCTATCATCGAGCCTGAAGACGCTACCGACAAGACTATCACATGGAGGTCTTCCGATCCTGATAAAGCATCCGTATCTCAGACCGGTGAGGTTACAACTAAAGTGGCCGGTGAGGTAACCATCTTTGCATCATCCTCTAACGGTATGACGGCAGAGTGTAAGGTGACGATTAATCCGCGTGTAATAGAAGCCACCGGAGTGACTGTCGCCCCGGATAATCTTACAATCTATGTAGGTGAGACAGGCCAACTGCGTGCGACGGTAGAGCCTGCAGATGTGACCGACTCATCTGTAATATGGAGTGCAGACGGGAGTGGTATAGTGACTGTCGACGAGCAAGGCTTTGTGAGTGGTGTGATGCCGGGTGCCGCAATAGTAACCGTCACTACCGCGAATGGCAAGAGCGCGACTTGCACCGTGACCGTCCTTCCGAATGAGATACCCGTAAGCAGCATTACACTTGAGGACAGTAAGGAGGTGACTGTAGGGGATATCTTCACATTAACGGCTACAATCGAGCCTGAAGACGCAACCGACAAGACAATCACATGGAGGTCTTCCGACCCCAATACAGCATCCGTCTCGCAGACCGGCGAGGTGACAACCAAAGCCGTTGGTGAGGTGACAATCTTTGCTTCTTCCGCCAATGGTATGACGGCAGAATGTAAGGTGACGATTCGCCCCGGCATCATCGACGTGGAGCGCATTTCACTCTCGAACACCGAACTGACGCTGACCGAAGGAGAGGTAAGCGATCTTCTTGCCATCGTTATTCCTGCAGATGCCACCAATCAAAAGGTAACTTGGAAGATAGCCGACAGTGATATTGCGCGCATTGAGGATGCAGCAAGCACAGATGCAAGCGGCAATATCACTAATAAACTTATCGTAACGGCATTAAAGGCCGGGGAAACAATAATTACCGTAACTTCCGACGCCGATCCTGCAGTGACAGCAGAGTGTAAGCTGATAGTAAATCCCGCGTTTATAGCCGTAACAGATATCACTCTTGACGAGCATCAGAAAGAGATGGAAGAAGGTGAGACCTTCAAACTTACCGCTACAATAACGCCCGAAGACGCAACCGATAAGACAATCACATGGAGTTCATCATCGGAGGCAGTGGCGACGGTTTCCGATACGGGTGTAGTAACAGCAGTAAGTTATGGTACTGCCACAATCTATGCTACGGCATCAAATGGCAAGTATGACGTCTGCGAGGTGACCGTGCTGAGAGGTAATGTGGATGTGACAGGCATCGTTCTCTCCAATGCCGATCTTTTGATGGAGGTAGGAGACAAGGCGAGCCTCACGGCTATGGTAGAGCCGGCAGATGCTACGGTGACAGCAGTAACATGGCAGACGGCCAACCCCTCGATTGCTACGGTAGATGAGAATGGCAATGTGGAAGCCATCGGAGTAGGTGAGACTATTATTACCGTCACTTCAGTGTCTAATCCGGAGATAACGGCAACCTGTAATGTTACTGTCAAAAGCGGTATCATTAATGTAGTGGGTATAACCTTGGATGAACATAGCAAGGAACTTGAGGAGGGTGACGACTTCACACTTACAGCCACTATCACTCCGAGCGATGCTACAGATAAGAGTGTAACATGGACATCATCGAATACAGCCGTGGCTACTGTGTCTGACACCGGTAAGGTGACGGCAGTATCCGTAGGTGCGGCCACGATTTATGCAACCGCCTCCAACGGCGCCTTTGACACTTGTGACATCACTGTATTTAAAGATATAGACCCGACCGGTGTTATCATATCGGCAGCGGATATTACGTTGACGGTAGGAGATACAGCCGCACTTCAGGCATTTGTTCAACCCGATGATGCCACTGATAAGACAGTGACCTGGTCGTCTGCCAATCCTGGCATAGCCACAGTGGATGCATCAGGTGTAGTGACTGCAGTAGAGGCAGGCGAGGCTATCGTCACTGTTAAGACAGTTAATGGCCTCGAGGCTACTTGTAAGGTGACTGTTATGCCGGTTATAGTGTCAGTGACGGGCATCACGCTTGATCCTAAAGAGAAAGAGGTGACAGTAGGTGATACCTTCAAAATAAACGCCTCAATCGAACCGAGCAATGCTTCCGATCTTACCATCACCTGGAAATCTTCGGATCCCGCTAAGGCTACTGTTTCCGAGACCGGTGAGGTAATTACAAAAGAGCCGGGCGAAGTGATCATCTACGCATCCTCAGCCAATGGCGTAACTTCTGAATGTAAGGTTACGATAAATCCGGGTTATGTGGAGGTGACGAGTATATCGCTCTCCAATAGCACGCTCACTATGACTGAAGGAGATGTGTCAGATCTTCTGGCTATTATTATTCCGGCCGATGCCACGAATCAAAAGGTAAGTTGGAAGATAGACAACTCTGAAATAGCCACTGTAGAAGATGCTTCCGCTACGGATGATAGCGGTTTGATAACCAACAAGAGTATAGTCACCGCCTTGAAGGCGGGCAATGCCGTTATAACTGTTACATCGTTGTCGGATCCGGATGTGTCGGCAGAATGTGTTCTGACTGTGCTTCCTGCGTATCGTCCGGTGATGAGCATCACTCTCAACGAGCATACTAAGGAGCTCGAGCAAGAAGAGACATTTACTCTCGAGGCGACTGTTACGCCCGAGGATGCTTCGGATAAGACAGTGACATGGAGCACATCGGCGGAAGATGTGGCTACAGTCTCCGATACCGGTGTCGTAACGGCAGTCAGTCCAGGCACAGCGATTATCTATGCAACGGCATCGAATGGTCTTTATGACGCATGTGAGGTGACAGTGCTGAAGGGTGAAGTGGCCGTGACGCGCATTTCACTTTCTCAGACTGAAATGACGCTTACTGAAGGAGACGTTTCCGATCTTTTAGCCATCGTTATACCGTCGGATGCCACCGACCAGCGCGTGACATGGGCAATAGATAATAGCGAAATAGCAATGGTAGAACCGGAGCAGAGTCGCGAACTGCCTGTCAGCGTAGCCGGTAAGAGCATAATTACTGCGCTTATGGCCGGCGAGGCTATTATCACCGTAACCTCTGTATCTAATCCGGAGGTGTCAGCGGAATGTCACCTGACCGTGCTTCCTGCATATCGCCCTGTGACAGGCATAAGCCTTAACGAGCATACTAAGGAACTTGATCAGGAAGAGACATTCACTCTCGTGGCAACCATTACACCGGAAGATGCTTCAGATAAGAGCGTGACATGGAGCTCGTCTGCAGAGACAGTAGCGACAGTCTCCGAGACCGGCTTAGTGACAGCCGTAAGTCCCGGCACAGCGATTATCTATGCTACGGCATCAAATGGTCTGTATGACGCCTGTGAGGTGACCGTGCTGAAGGGTGAGGTGGCTGTAACGCGCATATCCCTCTCGCAGACTGAAATGACGCTTACCGAAGGAGACGTTTCCGATCTGTTAGCGATTGTCATCCCCTCGGATGCTACCGACCAGCGCGTGACATGGTCAATAGATGACAGCGAAATTGCTACTGTAGAGCCGGAGTCAACTCGCGAATTGCCGATAAGCGTGGCAGACAAGAGCATAATTACCGCCCTGAAGGCCGGCGAGGCAATAATCACCGTAACCTCCGTTTCGAATCCGGAGGTGTCCGCCGAATGCCGGCTGACAGTTATTCCGGCCTACCATCCAGTATTGGGCATTACGCTTAATGAGCATACCAAAGAACTCGAGCAGGAAGAGACATTCACTCTCGAGGCGACCATTACGCCTGAGGATGCTTCGGATAAGACAGTGATCTGGAGTTCGTCTGCAGAGGGTGTGGCGACAGTGTCCGACACAGGCGTTGTGACAGCCGTAAGTCCCGGCACCGCCATTATCTATGCAACGGCATCAAATGGTATGTATGACGCATGTGAGGTGACAGTACTTAAAGGAGATGTCGATGTATTGAGAATATCTCTCTCGCAGACTGAAATGACACTGAATGAAGGCGACGTTTCCGATTTGTTAGCCATTGTCATCCCGTCGGATGCCACCGACCAGCGCGTTACGTGGTCAATAGAGAACGACGAAATCGCAACGATAGACCCATTGACTACTCTTGAAGAAGAGATCAGCGTTGCAAGCAAGAGCATAATTACCGCACTCAAAGCCGGCGAGACTGTGATCACCGTGACATCAGTATCTAATCCGGAGGTAAGTGCGGAATGTAAACTGACCGTGCTGTCAGCCTTCGTGCCCGTAGAGACAATCACACTCAACGAGCATGAGAAGGTGATAGAAGAGGGTGAAAAGTTTACCCTCATCGCCACAGTCACTCCCGAAAATGCGACCGACAGGAGCATAACCTGGGTTTCCTCCAATCCGAACATTGCTGATGTGTCAGCAGAGGGAGAGGTGACGGGTATCTCAATGGGTGAGGCCACAATTTACGCTTCGACTTGCAATGGTCTTACCGACAGGTGTGTAGTCACCGTCGTGAGAGATGTGGATGTGACAGAGATTACTCTTTCCAACAGCGAACTCTTCCTGACTGTGGGCGAGGAGACAGACGTAATAGCCATCGTGCTGCCGGCGGACGCCACTGATAAGCGCGTCACCTGGATGTCTGAAGATAGCGGCATAGCCACCGTGGATGCAGATGGAAATGTGACTGCAATAAGCGTTGGCGAGACTAAACTGATTGTCACATCAGTGTCTAATCCCAATGTCACGGCAGAGTGCCGAGTTGTGGTGTCTGAACCCTTCATCTCTGTAGAGGGTATAACTCTCAATGAGGAATATCTTACCCTTGACGAAGGAGAGGTATTCACTCTCATCGCTACTGTAACACCTGAGACGGCTACAGATAAGACGGTGACCTGGAGGTCTTCCGATGAGGCTATTGCCACAGTGTCTGCCTCCGGAGATGTAACGGCCATCAGTGCCGGTGAGGCTGTGATTTACGCCTCTACTTCCAACGGTCTGACAGCCATTTGTTACGTAACGGTAAATAGAGGTGACGTAGAGGTGACTCATATCACTCTCTCCAACTCAGAGTTGCTTTTGACCGAAGGAGAGACCGCCGAACTGATACCGTTGCTGCGTCCGTTTGACGCTACAGACCAAAGCGTCACCTGGACCTCCGACGATGAAGCGACAGCTACGGTAAATGAGAACGGCATAGTGTCAGCCATAAAGCAGGGCGTGACGATAGTGAGAGCCACTACCGGCAACGGGCTGACGGCAGAATGTAAGGTGACAGTCGTGCCTCTCATCATACCGGTGACTGACATTTCTCTCAATAAGACAAAACTTGTATTGACTGAAGGAGAGATCTTCAACCTTATAGCCACAATAACTCCCGAGAATGCTACCGACCGCACCGTGACATGGATATCTACCAGCGTGGATATAGCCACTGTCTCCGACGGAGGTGTCGTGACGGCATCGAAGGCCGGTGAGGCAGTGATATACGCATCTTCCTCAAATGGTCTGACTGCCCAATGTGACGTGACAGTGCTTCCGCTCTATATTCCGGAGACATCCATCACGCTTGATGCAACCGACCTTACAATATGGGTAGGCCAGACCGAGAGTCTCATAGCCACTATATTGCCATCGGATGCTACTGATAAGAGTGTGACATGGACCTCTAACCATCCGGAGATAGTGATAGTGGAGGATGGCTTCGTGACCGGCCTTCAAGAGGGTGTCGCTACAGTGATGGCGAAGAGTGCCGGTGGCAAGACAGCATTCTGCTCCGTGACCGTGAAGGGACGTCCTCTCACTCCGAAGCAACTTCTCCGTAAAGGCGACGGTACTACGAGCACGTTTGTAATCATGATGGAGATCTCCGATCAGGAACTCGCTGAGCGTGGTTACAATTTCATAACAGGTTATACCGATGCGGCCGGCCATTCGGAGATAATAGCCGATACGCCGTTGCGTTATAGCCACACTACTCCGGAGATATACAATAATCCGGCTTACGACTTCTGGGCGTTCTCTTATCTCAAGAATGAGGCGGGAGAGATCCTGACGAGCAACCTTCGTCACCTTGACGGCAGCGAAGAGGTATGTTTCGATCCCTCGATTTATGGATTTAATCCCGATGAAAACGGGGGTGAGTCAAGGAGTGATGATAATTGGCTCACGATAACTCCTGACGGGCTATATATCTCTACCGGGGGAGCGGAGGATATCACCGTTGCAGTCTATTCCACTACCGGAGCCATCGTATATAAGAAGACTTATTCGGCGAAGAAAGTGGTAATAGACATGATTGAGATGAGTCAGTTTGCCTCGGGTAGTTATGTAGTGACCCTGCGTAAAGGAGACGACTTCAAGTCAGAGAAAATTTGGATTAAATAAGTATGAAGCAGAAAACAGTATATATCGCAATAGCGGCGTCGATGCTCACCGTCACGGGAGCGTCGGCGCAATCCATAGCGCGTCAGAAATTTGCCGTAAAGGCTACCGCCGACTTCGGTCTCGGCAAGGCATTAAATATAGATAGCGCTCTTCCGGAGATGAGTGTGAGCACCTCGTCGCAAGAATATGGTGCGGAATTCGGTTGGGTGTTCTGGAATAAAGGTCATCATTCTTTGGACGCAAATATCGGATTCGGGTATCGTGTGATTAATCTCACCGGTGCGCTGCCGGAGATGAAATACAGTTACTCCGCGCCGGCCACGGCCGATATGGACAACGAGCCGTATATCCGCTATTATGAGGTAGGGGACATGCATCAGCGCAACCGCACCAATCAGTTGGTGATGCCAATTTATCTGAATTATAATTATCAGATAAATGATTGGATAGGCGTTCATGCCCTTGCCGGATGTAAATTAGCCTTCCTGGAGACTTCAAAGATGAAGTCATCTTCCGTCGATGTGTTCAGTTATGGCGTGTATCCGCAGTATGATGATCTTATGATAGATGCGCCGTATATGAATGAATTCGGAGAGAGGAGTCTGGATAGGGCTCAGACCATCAAACCGTCAGGTACCGGCACGGTGGCTACATTTATGTGTGGCGTCGGTGCGGAGATCCTGTTATTCGGTCCGATCTCTGCGGATATCACCTTGAGATATGAGGTGGGGGCCGGAAATGTCTTTAAGAAATGCCCCGGGAAGATTACGGAATTTACGTCGGAGAATGCACCGGTAAGATATACTGTGGCCGATGGCCAGCAAGCAGCGTCCCTGACGAGTTATTTCAGCAAGTCGAATATATCAAGACTCTCTTGCGCCCTCTCCCTGATCTACCGCTTCTGACAACGGAGACAACGAATATGAATGCGGGCACTACGATAAATGCGTTCGTAGTGCCCGCTTATTTTAGACCCTTCCCTCAAAAAATGTTAACGCAGGGGTCTTACTTCCGCATCCTTTGTTCAAATTGTCTACGAAAGGCTGCTCCCAATGGTAAGGTTGTCTTGATGCATGGACCGGAGAGACGCGTGGGTTGAGCAGCAAGTTCAACAGTTGAAAAGTCGAATGCCTTCACTCTGTTGACGTTTATGACATACGATTTATGGATTCTTACAAAGTCAGCCGGCGGAAGCAGATTGAGCAGTGCTTTTATCGTGGTGCGAGAAATATAACGGCGGTCGTTGCAATAGATTTTGACATAGTCTTTCATTCCCTCAATATAAATAATGTCCGCCGGGTTGACTCGGATGTAGCGTCGGTCTGTTCGGATTAAAATGGTAGGCGTTTGTGGAAGGGCGGTACGCGCACGTTCTACAGCTTTGTCGAAGCGGCAGGCGCTAATGGGCTTAAGAAGATAGTCAATGGCCCCCACATCGTATGATTGGCAGGCATATTCACGAAATGCCGTAGTAAATATGATGCGGGTGTTTTCCGGAAGCATACGGGCAAAATCCATACCGGATATTCCGGACATCTCTATGTCCAAGAATATCAGGTCTGCATGGTTGCCATTTAGCCAACGTTGTGCCTCTTCAGCAGAAGCCAGGGAAGCCCTAAGGTTAAGTTCAGAAGTGCGTTCTACCAATTTAACCATTCCCAGACGAGCGATGGGATCATCATCCACTATAATGCAACTCAGTTGTCGAGACAAATCATCCTTCGCCAGGATGGAGACATCTTTATTATCCATCATTATTCATTACTTAGACCCCTGCGTTAACATTTTTTGTGGAAAGGGGTCTTATTGTACAAATTTAGTAATAATGCGTAGGATGCACCTTAAAAAGCGACCAAAGTTCTTATAATAGCGACCAACAATCCTATAAAAAGATAAAAAAGGAGTAATTTTGTAAGACCCCTGCGTTAACATTTTTTGTGGAATGGGGTCTAACCGTAAATTGCTGCTAAATGAAAGGAATAGGGATTGTAATAATCTTATGGTTGGCATTCTCCATTATGCTGAGTGGCCCTGTTGTGGGAACGATGGAATATGGAGAGGGCGAATTTCCCCTTTCTTTTCTGTTGTTGATGGTTCCTTTTTCCTTTTTGGTGTTAGGTGTGTTATTGCTCACCGAGTGTTACGCAGTGCCTCGCCTGTTATTGCATCAGAAATGGGGCAAGTATATAGGTTTGACCTTAGGCTTTTCCTATCTCATTTCTTTCATTGAACTCCTTATAATCAGATATTTTTGGTGGCGGATAGGTATCATTCCGGAGGAAGTCTCGATAAATTGGGGTGGTTTGGCCCTGAATTCCCTTTCAAACTGCTTGATGTTGGAAATAACGCTGCTGGCACTGGGCGTGTGGCGGATTGAGGAAAGAAATCAAAAAGATATACAATTAGAAGAAAGAATTATCGAAGAAATTGAGAAATACATATCAGCCGTTAAAGGGAGATTAAATCCGGAGAACCTGTTAAAACGCGTAGGAGATATTGCGGAAGATATGGTTAATGATCCGGAGAAAGGTGAGGAAGAAATTGAGACCCTGTGTTCGGAACTGCGGGAAGATCTGTATCATCTTCCTGCGCCACCTTATTCTGATAGAATTGTCGAAACTGTGACGCTTAACACCCCGTTTAACCGGTGGCTTACTTCAGGCAAGTATCGTTGGCAGCGTTTCGGTATGTTTCAATTGATATTGCTCACTATTTGTTTCGGAGCATTTTTTGCCACGCCTGATTGTCCTGAATATTCGAGCCGATTAGGAGGTTTTTTTATTCTGACATTAATGTTTGAGATACTGGCCGGGATTGTGGTCTTTGCTTTGTTTCCACTCTATCGACGGCGACGGCGCTTGAAGAGGTTCTTTCTTCAACTAACGGTCCTGGCAGCTATAGTGCTTCTTCCTATTATTGCAGAAAGGATCGTGCTTTTTAAAGAAAATCCGTCACACACGGACTCACTCTTTATTTTCGTCACGGTTCTTGCCACTCTGGCAGCGATGTTGATGATAATCTTTTTCTTAGGTGGGATAAGTGCTACGCTTCTTTATGCCGATTGGGTGAGGGAGACCCGACGCATCACGCTTCTCAAGGCATCGACTCGTCGGCTCGAATATGCATCTCTGAAAAAGCAGATTAATCCACACTTCCTTTTCAATGTGCTCAACAATGCGATGATTATGGCATCAGAGAAGCCTGAAGAATCTCGTGATATTCTTCTGGAATTGCAACGTCTTCTTGGCTTTCAACTGAATGAGACAGGGCGAGATCGGATCGCTTTGTCGGATACGCTTGACTTTCTGGAGGCTTATCTTTCCTTGGAAAAAACGCGCAAAGAATCGTTTAAATATGCTTTAAGAGCGGAGGGTGAGACACGGGGTGTCGAGACTCCTACGCTTATTTTCATTCCCTTTGTGGAGAATGCAGTGAAATTTTGTAAATGTATCAACGAGGGGTATGCCGTGGATATCCTCTTTCAGATTGAATCCAATAGACTTCGCTTTACATGCCGCAATGCATTGAGTCAGACCAATCTTGATGGCATAAATAAAGAGAGGATTGATGAGAAGGATGGTAAGAAGGAGAAAGGGTTAGGAGTGACCAATACCCTCCGAAGATTGGAAATCATCTATGATAGCGACTTCTCCTATTGCGCGAAAAGATTAACGGGAGAATATGTGGTGGAGATGGCGATTCCATTGAAGAATTATAATTAATAAATAAAAATAAATATAGTATGAAAATTAAATTACTGTTATTTTCACTTTTTGCATCTGTATGGGCAACGATGACGGGAGCGGAGTATTCTGATGCCAACTTCAAGTATGTCTATAACAAGACAAATAAGATAGCCCGCGTGGAGAGCACTCTGAAAAAGACAGCGACTTCATTGTCGATTCCTTCAAAAATTACTGTAGACGGAGTGTCGTATTCTGTCTATAAGATTGGTGCATACGCGCTGTCGGATCTGTCGAAATTGAAGAGTGTGACGATACCTTCATCTGTGACAGAAATCCAGGAGGGTGCTTTTAGCAATTGTTTTGAATTGCAAAAGGTTACTATTCCGTCGAAAGTGACTACCATTGCGCCTTGGTGTTTTTCAATGTGTCTGAAGCTTTCGGAGGTCAGTTTGCCTAAGAATCTTGTAAGCGTAGGGGAGGGTGCATTCGCATATTGTGGTGAACTTGAAACAATCAATTGGCCCTCGACGCTGGAAAAGGTAGCTGCCCACGGTTTCTACTGCACCAAACTGCCGAAGTATGTTGAATTGCCGGCTAAATGTGTGGAGATAGGGAAGGAGGCATTTTGCAACACAGATGTGGAGCATTTCAAACTCCCCTCTTCAATGAAGACAATAGGTGAGCGAGCCTTTGCAGATAACCATTTGATGTTGGCGATTGAATTTCCAAACAGTGTCAATACGATAGGTAACGATGCATTGTTCGGTTGTGTGGTGTTGGATTGGTTTAAAATGCCCGCTACAATCGGGTCGTTGGGCGAAGGCCTGTTGGAGCGTTGTGATAAGCTGAAGATGGTGGAGTGGTCGCCGAGTCTGACAACTGTTCCTAAGCGCACGTTCTTTCAATGTTGTGAACTTGAGTGGATTACGCTTCCGGATAATGTTACCGCAATCGGTGAAGAGGCGTTTGGAGAATGTGGCATGTTGCAGGAATTTCATTTCCCTGCGCATCTTAAGAATATAGGGAATTATGCCTTTGAGGATGCAAATCTGGATAACTTGATTTTACCCCAGGAACTGGTGACGATAGGTGTGAATGCGTTTAATTTGAATAGTCGCGTTGAGGTAGTGGCAATCCCGGCTTCGGTGACTACAATCGGTTCCGGTGCATTTAACAATATGCCACATATCAAGACAGTGACAGTAGAGCGTGTCGTTCCACCGAGTTTGGGGACCAACGGTTTTAATTCATTCACCTATGCGGCGGCCAGTCTGCAAGTGCCATTGGAAGCCACGCATAGTTATAAGACTGCTCCGGAATGGAGCAATTTCCAATACATCAACGATGGACCCACAGGCATTGTCAGTCCTGACTGCACTGACGAAAAGAGTGCAGATGTGGAATATGATTTGCAAGGTCGCCCAGTTAACAGACATACAACAGGAATCGTGGTAAATCCCGCAACAAGAACGAAAAGGATAATAAGGTAAAGGAGTGGGGTAATGACAACTATCAAAACGGGCACTACGAAAATCGATCGTAGTGCCCGCATATTTTTGTTCTTACTCTTGTTGGTGTGATTGCAGATATTCTGCTAAGGCTTGTGTAAACCATTACATTAGATTGTGATTAAAATATTGATTGAGCATTTTGTAGATTGGAAGTAGAGGAATGTCAGTTGAGATATTTAATATCTTTGCGGGTGGTTTATAATCATCGTTTACTTAAACCCTTAACTAATGAAATATTTTGCAGGTCTTTTTTTTAATTCTCCTATTTATCCTTGTTATAAGAGAATGTAGATGTTATGACGTGCCTTTTAAGGCTTCTCTAATATTTTCTGATGGAATGCCCGAGCTAATCAATCAAGCAATCTCACCTTAAAGATGAGATATTGGAGGGAAATTATACCTTTTACCTAAGGCTCTCTAATTTTACGATTGCAGATTGAATAATTGGCAAAAGTAGGGGGACATCTTTTTTTACAACATCGAATACGATATCTGCATTAAGGTCGAAATAACCATGAACAATATGGTTACGCATCCCGACTATTTCTCGCCAAGGGATTTGCGGAAATTCTGTTGTAAGAAAGTCCGGAAGTTTTGAATCTATTTTGTTAATTCCTTCTCCTATGGCTGAAATCAACATTGCATCGGCAGCCAGTAACTGCATCCCCGACGGAGAGACAGCAAAATCGTTTACAGTTGTCACCTTCAGATTCCATTCGATTAGCTGTTGAAGAGTCTCCTCAATGGAAAGTAGTGTTTGGAGGGCATTATTTGTTGCTGAGTCAGAATATTTTGATGCCATCTTTCGATATTTCATTAAGGAAACGAGGATTCATCCTGGAATGACGATGAATCAGATCTACAGAGGTGTGGAGTAGTGATTCCAAATAACTGTGTAATCTGGCGAGAACGAAAATCTTTGGTGGCATATCCACTAAGAGATCTACGTCGCTGTCGGGACGATTGTCTCCACGGGCTACCGAGCCGAACAAAGTTAGCCCAGTTACTCCATATTCTTTTTGGATATAAGGAAGATTTTCCTTTAATTTAGAAATACATTCTTTTGATGTATACATCTGCTCTATATTGCTTTTATGTTCAAGCTATGTGCATAAACAGTTATAGGCAAAAGTAATAAAAATAGTTATTTAATCCAAATGAAATATTATTGGATAATAGTTTGTAGAGTTGGAAAGGGTTCTTATTCTCACTGAGAAGTCTCACTTTTTTGGGGGTTTTCAAAAAAAATCGGTTAAATTTGAAAAAATAATCAAAATTAAAAGTAATTATGGCTGAAAAGAAACAGTATGAATCGCCTGAATTAAAATATCTTAATCTGACTAAAGAAGAATTAGAGCGAATTGATTTCCTGTCTCTATGGTATGGCTATCCATACGAAGCTCCGTTTTTTGGCTTTCGTCTTGTAGACGGACATACTCATCCTTATGCAGAAGAGATGAAGAAAGAATGGGAAGAGAACCATGGTCCGATGCCTCCAATTATTTCCAAATAATGTATCCCTTGCGTCGACTGATAGGGGAGTACCCTTCTCAGTCATGTATTACGATAGTGTCCTGGACAATCGGATAAAGAGTGTATTTAAACTGCGACTTTAAATAATTTTAATTAAGTTTATGCTAATATATATTTTTTCTGAATATTAAAAAGAGAAGGTATATAAGCCCTATTAATCAAAAAAAACTCATTCAATGAAAATAATATCGTCATACAGGATGCTTTTAATTTTGATCATTTCTTTTTTAGGTCATAGTTTAGCAAATTCTCAAAAACAACAGGCAAAAACTCCAAGAGTGTCAGTTGCCATAGCTACTCCAAAAGACAGCGCACTATATAAAAAAGCGGTAGGAGGCAATGCAGATGCACAAGCTTGGGTGGGATCCTTATATTATTTTGGTGAAGGTGGTGTTCCGGAGAATAATACTGAGGCTATAAGATGGCTACGAAAATCGAAAAATGGAGGCTCTCCTTTTGGAGAATACTGGTTGGGAATAATGTATTCTAATGGCATTGGGCCAACTGATAAGGTTGGTGGTTCTCGTATGCTTAAAGCTGCTATCCCTAAAATTGAAGCATTAGCAAATGATTCAGTTGCTGATGCTCAATATTTAATGGGTGAAATATTCCAATATGGGACAAATAATGATGAAGGCATAGAGGATTTAAACACTGCTTTAAACTGGTACCGATTAGCAGCTAATCAAGGGCATATAGGAACTGTTGAGGCTGGCATGGAATGCTGTGGTTCTCTTTGGGGGTATAATAGCCGGGGATTACTGAATTTTTTAGTTGAGGCAAGTAACAATAACAATCCCAAGGCTATATATGAGTTGTCAAAGTATCATTTTAAAGGATTAGGGTTCCCTCAATCTTATGAAAAAGAAGCTGCGCGCTTCTAACTTAGGATTTGAGGAAGCAACTATTGAGTTAGCTGATAGATATGAAAATGGTTTAGGCATTGAGCAAAATACACCTGAGGCTATAAAACTATATGAGAAAGTTGGTTACTATTACCGCATTGGTGAATTGTATCGGGATGGCATAGGTATTGATCGAGATTATGACCTGGTCCTCCGATATTTTGTGAAAGCTTTTACTATACACCGTGATTCAGAGGCAAAAAAACAAATTGCGGCTATGCAAACAAATGGTAAATCCTACTATGAAAATATACCTAAAAGAGGGTTGACTATTGCAGAGCAAGTCCGAAATAATCCAATCTTGTCATCTATGCGACTTAGTGCAAATTGGGATGATTTAAATGAGTACATGAAAATTATGTACATTAAACTTTGGATGGATGAAAAAACTCAAGAATGGGGTGAAGAACGAGCGTTGCAAGTAGCAAGTCATTTTGTGGACATTGGCTTTACTAGGGAACAATTAACTTTATCACAAGGGTGGAATTATATTGTTCGAAAGGTTCAACTTCCCAATGTAAATATTTATGCACTTGAATATCCGCATTGTACTTACTATCTTGAAAACGATGAGATTTTCGCAATGATTTGGGGAAATGGGTTACAAATAGGGAATGTAAGACTTATTGAAAAATACAATGGAGACTTTGTGATAACTCAATAGTAATAGTTATATAAATATGGCTTCGATGGTATCTTTCTTATTCTGTTATACATCTTTTTGGTAAAAACAGGTAGAGTTAATCTGCTCACTTATGCCCAAGTTCGCTTATGGCATATCCCTTTAAAAAACTACGTCGAGGGATCGATTTCAACAGCAAAACCATTAACCAAGAATTTTCCAAGATGTTAGCTTAAAGTTCAGTCCCATTGGACACTTAAGCAATTAGTAATCGTAACCTCCCAAGTATTATCTCGATATGCTATCATAAGTTAAAGATTTTATAAACTTGATAACTATTAACTGATTGGTTTTTTAAAAAGAAAGAATAACAGTCTTTTCAGTCTCAATAACTAAATCTGCCTCAGGTTTAAAATATGGCTTTACCTGTACAAAGAGTAATGTTCTTAATTTGTAAAATTATTAAGATAGTCTTTCAAAATAGGAATCATTGGTGGAATGTCGTTTCTTTGTCAGTTTCTCTCATAGATTAGGATTTTATCTTGAACCACGCTTTTGCGAGCAAAATTTTTTAGTCCTTCATTATCTACCAAGTCAACCTTTCTCCCGACAATATCGGTAAGATCCATTAGCATGCCACCCATTGTCAGAAGGGAAACGTAGCCATGGGAATGGTCATAATCCACTAATATATCTACATCGCTTTCCTCCCTCTCTTCTCCACGGGAGAAAGAGCCGAACAATCATGCACGTATTACAGGCTTGTCCTGAAAATAATGGCGGATGGCAGGAATAATGGTTTTAAGTTTACTATTGATCATATTAAATTAAAACTAAAAATGCCAATCTTGTAGAGGTTTAGACCCCATTCCACAAAAAATGTTGACGCAGGGGTCTTGGCATAATGCAAAAATAATAAAAATAGTTAAGGTTTCAAATTGTTTTGCTGAAAGGGGTCCTAATTCAAATGAAGTTTTACCTCAACCTCAGCTACTATCCAACTGCCTTCAAATGGAGTATATGTAGTTATAGCCGGAGAGGGTAAGGATGCCAGGAGAATAAAAGTATTATGTATAGGCATCTGACCCCATTCCACCCTCTCTCCCTCAAGGGCTTTTCCGCACAAGAAAGGCTCTTTTGCTATATTATAAAAAGGCGAAGCCGCGCAGACAAAATGCACGGCTCCTTCTTGCTTTTTATAGTGTTGGCATCGATTCCATAGATTCAAGCCGGTAGTATAATAATAAACGCCCCTCAAGTATGCTGCCTTGCGGCAAGCCTGAGGGGCTTATTATCTTTATAACTGTTGAGTTGTCGTTCTGGTTTTGCAAAAGTATAAAAAAATCTGACTCTACAAAATTTTTGGGAATTTTAATGCCAAATTTTCTCATTTTCCCAATTTTGAGGGAATCCCATTGCTGATATTTTAGGCTTATACTCAGAGAGCAACGCCTTCAAACGTGCTGTAAATGATGTGTTTGGATTTACAGACTGTAAGAAATACCGAACCATGCACAGAAAATAATACAATTTATTTTGAGGCACAGATTCGGGTTTATCAATCCATATCTTTGTTTTAGAAAATTTCAATAAAGCCGGTTGCACTTGAATGTCTCTATTCCATAATCGTCCATGATGGGCACAAATATTACGAATATAGTTCAGGGTATGCAACCATGAAAGGAATTCAGTCGGAGGCAATCCGAAATGCTTTGCTATCGCAATTTTATCCTTTCGGTCAACAAGATTGGAGCATATAAGGGAAAGTTGATTGAAGTACATTACCTCAACGCACATCCACGAAGGTGGATTAGTCGGATTGTCGTAGGTCTTTCGGTAATGTTCAATAAACAGTTCTGCTTGATTATTATTCAATTGCTCGGCAATATTGTTTTGAATATCACCATATACATCTACATGCTTTATAGAGCCATCTCTACGAATTTTATCGTGCGGTGGCACATAAATTGACGGATTATCTTGCCAATGAGAGCCATATCGACGAGCCAGGTTATACACTATTTGAGTTCTAATGGCTACTTCAATTTTTTCAATTGCATCGAAAATAAGAAGTCTTAGTTTCCTATCGAAAACATACAAATCGTAAACATCTTTCCAAGTCGTTCCATACCGGAAATCATTCGTTAATACGCCTCCTATAACCTTTTTAAAGGGAATCATATAAGCACTTAATCGAAAGTAGCTTACATTTGACAACTGCATAATTGCCTTGTCATCATCAACAAATGTGAGTCCGCCGCCTTCAAGAACCACGGCAATGTAAATGTGCCTTCACTTCGCAATTGTATATAGATCATTATCTATCTTATTGCGACAAGAATTGCCGGGATTAAGAGGATTCTCTGAAACATCAATAAAAGATATGCGTATCTTTTTTGAGCAGTGGCAGTCGGTTTTTGAAAATCGGAATCGGTAACTGCCGATTTGGAGTCAGCCTTATTTCCAATAGGTGAGTTTGTTATAAATCGGCAATTAGTAACTGCCGATTTAACCGCCGACGAATTGGCGTTATTTTTTAATGTGCCGTTTACGCATTCGCCGTTAGGCGTACCACATTGTAGGCCACGGCGAGGAGCCCGACTGACAACCAAAACGACCTTAATCTGACAACCGTTTTTAGGAAAAGACATTTCTTGAATATTTTTAACATTTGAGTTAAATAATGTTAAAAATGGGGGGGGCGATAGCCTTTGAAACACGATATTTTTGCATTAATTTTACGACCGAAGTCAGATAAAGAACTGATTTCAATCAAGAGCTCTAATTGAATAGTTTAAAATTGTCAATGGACATAGTACCGATTTTGAACTTCATTGAATTAATTCATTCGCCGAGTTAGAAAATCCATAATACTAACCAAAATCAGAAAGTATGATTTTTAAGAAAGGATCGTCGGTGAGAGTCCGACGGAGCACGGTTCCCGATTTGCCGGGATGCGTGGCGACCTTGACGGAGGCACGAAACTCCAATCCGTCGGGCGCAAGAGAGATCAACAGAGTTTCCCAGTTTGTCAGCAATTCCAACATATGCTGATATAACCAGGTTTTACATAAATCATCCTCAACAAATGTGAGGAAACGCAATATTTAAGGTTTCTCAATATCTACAATGTACAAGGGCTGCTTGTTAAGGAAAACGTGTGTGCCAATGCAGTTGACGAACTCCCTGCAGGTCTGTACATCGTGAATGGTAAGAAGGTGGTAGTTCGCTAAACTTTCTTATGCCGAGAATCTGAAACTGCGTCCTCATCATTTTCTGTGTCTCATTCATAGGAATTGTTGAGGACGCTTTTTGTTTAACTCAACAAAACCTATGGAATGAGACGAATTTTCATGCTGTTACTGTTGACGTTTGTGTTCTACAGCTTAAGAGTATATTCAACTAACATAAGTTTTCTCAACACTATTCCTGAGAATGGTTCTGAGATCACAACTTTCGATATTAAATTGAAATTTGACATTTCAGAAGCAATCACAGAGAGCGGTAACGAGAATATAAGGATTGGATATACAGGGAACACAAGAACTACCAATACTAAAATATATGACGGTACTGCGGAAGAAGGTACCCTATTAACAACTGTTCTGACAAAAAGTGTTAAAGGAGTTGAGTATTCTAATGATTATATTGACTTAGAAATCCCTTCTTCATTTGTGCCTGAACCGGGTCATACCTACACTGTCGTATTTGCTAATCAAGTTGCAATGTTTGATGCAAATGGGGCAAGTGTGGCAAATTCTGTAATAAGTTACAATAAAGAGCCTATTACATTTACCTTTCACGGAGCAAGTGCAAGTTCAGAAGATTTGTTGTTTCAAAAAGCATCTGTGAACAACAATGATAATATTGAATCTTTAAGTTCTGTAATTTTTGAATATAATGAAGAAATTGAGATTCTTTCAAACAAAAGCATTGAAATCTGTAATGGAGAAGAGTTAATTGCTTCTTCCAAATCAACTGAAATTGACACTTTCAATTCAAAAGCGCTGAAAGCAATTTTTGATGATGTTACACTATGTCTTGGCAATCAATACACAATCAAATTGCCTGAAGGACTTGTGAGCCTTAAAAAGAATTCAACGGTCATAAATAAGCCCGTTGAAATCAAAGTCAACGGAGCATCAACCGTGCGTCTTTCAACAAAATACATTAGCATTGAGAATAACTCTGTTGTCTTACCTGACCACGTACGAATAGAGTTCAATCTTGAGGACGGTCAAACCCTTACTGCTCCCGAAGGAGTCATCCACAAACGCGATATTGATTTTTATAAAGGAGAAATCTCGGATGATAATTTTATTCAGACTCTTCGCGGTACAGCAAGTGGAGACGGGATTACTTGGGATTTATCTACTTTCCGGTTTGAACCCGAAGCAAAGTATATGCTTCGTATGAAAGCGGACGGAATAACAGTTTGGGCCAATGGCAAATCTCAGCCCGCGTATGGAAATGAGGAAGTTGTAATATCCTTCACCACTCCTACTGTCGAAGAAGCCGGGTATGCACCTATGGAATTTTCAAATCCAATCTTAAAGACCGAACTTCATTCTGATAATATTGAGTATGAGCAGGATATGGCATTGCCATATATCCATACTCTCTATTTCGGTCTCAAGGATAATTATTATTTTGTAGGTAACGCTAAATATGATTTAACTACCCATCCGGATGCTTTGGAGTGTTCGATTTACGAAATTACGGCTGAAGGTGATAAATTATTGCAAAACTTAAAACTTGATGAAACTTTAGCATCGGATAAGAATGGATATTACAATTTAGCCAAGAAAGAATTACAAACTTACTTATATGAAAGAAAAAAGTATAAACTTGTAATTCCATCCGGCTACTTCACCGTATACCCTGTAATCAGGAATGTCGGACAGACAATGGATCTTTCACGCTGCAATTACATCAAGAGTCCCGAATTGGTTTATACCTTTACTGGCACGACTCCATCCAAAGCGGTGATGCTTGATTGTAATGTTCAGAATGATGCGGAGGTAAGTACTTTGTATAACATAATCTGGACCTTTGACGGAAGTTATCGGCTGAGTGATGACATAACAACAGTTAAAAGAGAATACACCACTGTATCCGGTATCGGAACTCTATCTATTGAATACCCTGTAACTGTTTCAACATATATGGGTAAGACAATGGTGATGGTTGATTTCGTATCTAAAATCTCCGGGACTCCTTTGAAAATATCTAAGGGCACTACCTCAACTTTCACCGTTCCCAAAGGTCTTATCGTAAACATAATGAACGATGAAATCGTTAACGATGAAATCGTGCTTAAGGTTATCGGTGGAGAAGAAGCATCACCCGCTGTTGACGTCAATCTGACTATCAACGACCTCCACTCGGCAAGCCATAAGGCTGTCAAGGGTGAGAAATACTCATTCACTGTCGCTCCTAACAATGACTGGAAAGTTGAATCAGTGATGCACGGTGACAAAGTTCTTACTGCAAAGAACGGAGTCTACACAACCGAACCGCTCAACGAAGACGCTAATATTAAGGCCAACCTCGCTTACGCAGGGCAATTGGCAACCGAAATAACTACAGATGTTTGGGAGATCACAGATAAGCATATCAGTATCTATCGCGACAACGACCATATCGTTGTAGATGGCGTGACGTCCGCAAATACCATCAATGTCTACAGCGTGTCCGGTCTCCTGATCACATCCATCCACGCAACCGATGGCAACGACCGAGTAAACATCACCGTTCCCTCCGGTCAAATGTACATCGTCTCCGTTGACGGCGTAGCCGCCAAGATCCAGATGTAATCCCCGCAAATGAATCTTCATCTAACAAGATAAGTTAGTAATCCCGGAGTGGCTGAAAGTTTGGGACTTTCAGCCACTCTTTTTCCTTTCCCCTCCCCGACATATCCTCCATTATCCCCAAAAATCCCCCTTTCAACATCAATATCAACACAATTTATCAACAAATCCTTCGTTTATTTAATCAAAAACTATTATCTTTGCAATGTAAAAAATAACCACAGTCAACTAATATCAAACTATGTTTGGTAGTAGTTGTTTATATAGTATAATAACCAAAAGATTTTACAATTATGTGTACAAGAAAGCAAGCCATAGAGCACGTTGTTACCGACAAGCAAGGCTCAAAGAAAGAGCTTCGAAAAAAAATTGGACACTTTTATGAGTCTTTTGTTATGCTCGGTATCATTCAGGAAATTTTACCTGACCCGGATTCTTATGCGGAGTCTACAAAAAATTGGGCTGTTACGGATATAGCATTGGAGAATGCAATGCTATATGGCATTAAGGTTAAATGATATAATTTATATTGTATTAAGTAAATGCCAAAAGAAATAG
This sequence comes from uncultured Sangeribacter sp., assembly GCA_964456155.1. Classification (GTDB taxonomy): domain Bacteria; phylum Bacteroidota; class Bacteroidia; order Bacteroidales; family Muribaculaceae; genus Lepagella. Next base: position 9,138 of record CAYVZJ010000026.1, on the reverse strand, counting down.
TAACATCAAAGTTCTGTACGTTTTGGATTCCTAATGTAGCCCATAACGATTTCCCAATTATAGAAGAAGTAGTATCTTCTAATAATATTCCGGGAAATAACGATTCTTATTACAATCTCACATCGGATATTACCAGAGACCGCAAGTCGAATACGCTAAGTATTCGACTTGTTGTTACTGAAGTGTCCAAAAAGCAAGCAAAATCCACCTACACTGTTGAGCTTGAATCTGTAGACACATGTGTAAGTGGATTGATAGAATTTGAATATCAACTCAATAAACACGACCACAACAAATTTCAAAAGGTTGTCCATCATGCTTATAGACTGATAGTCCAACATTTTCATCGTCATATTTATCACGATCCTAATAACGAGGGTGTACCACAGGCGTATTGCTCTGATAAAAAATGTGATCTTGATGTCGAAGATAATGACGCATTGTGTTTTTATCTTACCCAGATTCATAAACTTGTTTCTGAGCAAGTAGATATGATACATGACATGGCACCTGCCAGTGCTATTGAAGTAGATAAAGATGGTAATATCTCTCAGGAGGAATTAGATAACAAACGAAAGGAATTGGAAATCTTTTATAAGAAATGTGAAAACTTAAGAGGACAAATGCCATTCTTCCATTCATTACTTAATTCTCCTGCTAATAAATCTTGTCATGTTTTATCGGTTAAGGCAATCTCAGAGAAGGAACAGGAATTGCACACGATAGCACATAATATCGTAAATCTTTCCAATAGTATAGTTAATCTATTTGAAAGAAGTAAAACGGCGTTCTATATCAGGAATATAAATACTTCTTATGATATTCAAACTAATATTAGAAATATCGCCTCAGAAATAAACAAAACCGCTTCCGAAAATCAAAGTCTTATATCATCAGTAAACGAGGCTAATTTAATAAGTTCCAGACTCGGTAAAAGAAGTTTATGGATTTCAATAGGTCTCGGTGCTTTGAGTATCATTCTCGGAATATTAGGATTAAGAGATAAGCCGATGAGTAAGGACAATATTAAAGCGATTGCTTCAGAAGTTGTTATGGAAATAAATAATAAAGATTCTTCTGTTAACAATCGAAATTTACATGACCAACCTTCAGAAAGAAACAACGATATAACGAAATCAGGAAAAAAGAAATAAACTTATAATCGCGCCTCTCGGTCTGTTGATCGAGGGGCGTTTTTTTGTATCCTTACTTCTTCGCAACCGGCGAAAGCGGTGCTCCGATCCCGACCCTTCGTTTTCCACTATAAGGAATTTTACCGTTCATTCAACGTCAAGTATATTCACCGCACCGAACATCCGGGTAAATCCACTCAACGGGAGGATGTCTGAAACGGCATCCTCCTGTCGTGTTCATCTCAGGCATGGCTCTCCGCTCATTGTTTAAATGGCATAGCGCCACTGGCTCTATGCCGAGGGGCACGGTCTCATCGGGTTGCCGCTGGCTTAGCAAGAACCCCTCCACATCTTCTGTGCTGCGGGTAGCTTCGCTTGCGCGATATCCGAGTTGTTCGCAAACATTTCGCAAACATTCTTCGGTAATCTTCCACTAAATCCGTCAACTTTCGGCATGGGAAGGCTTTTTTTTAAGCCGCTTATGGAACTAAAAACAAGAATAGACACACTGAATTTCAGTCGTAACTAACTGATTTTCATTGTGTCTATCTTGCGGAGTGAGGGGGATTCGAACCCCCGATACGCTTTTGGCGTATACACGCTTTCCAGTTGTCCACTCCAGAGAGCCTAAGCCCTGATTTATAATTAGTTAAATCTCTCAAAACCGAGGGAGCAGTTTTTCGAGCAGTTTTTTCTCAACGCAAAATTACGAAAAAAATCTGAATATCCAATAAGAATTGTTCTTGTTTCTCATCTTTTTTCGTCATAGTCAATATGGTGTTTCATTAGCAGTTCTTTCAGCCGGAAGATTTCAACTCTGAGTTCATAGTTTTCTTTCATCATTTTGTCGCGTTCACTTCTGAGCGCGTCAAGGTCAAGTATTGCCTTATCGTATCTTCGGCGCCAGTCCTCTGCTTCCGTCAATTCATCCTTCCTTGCCTCTTCGGACTCATCCGACACCTTCGCGACGATGTTGAGCAGTTGCTTCAATATCGAGGGGTCGTTAATGTCTATATCCGCATACTTGTTGTGACTGCCAACACTATTGTCGGAGTTGGGCGCATCACTTAGTTCATATTCCGAAAGGTCGGTATCAGGGAACACCGAAATTAAATCTTGCACCCTTTCATCAGGGAATGGGTTGCGCATCTTCTCCACGCTGGAAAGAAAACCCTGCGAGAGATTTAGTTTATCTGCAAGTTGTTTCTGTGTTATTCCATGGTCTTTTCTAAGACGCTGAAAGTCGTATCGAGCCATAAAATTTGAGTTTTACAAATTTTAATGTAGTATATTTGGTAATAATGCGTAATAATTAGTATATTTGCGCTTAAATCCCTTTGCAAATTGGGTACGCAAGAAAACTTTTCTTGTGCAAAGTTAGTAAATATTGCGTAATATAGCAAATATATTGGGTCAATAATTTCTTTCTTGATTGTTAATAATAGTTAAACCCTCAAATAATTTACAGATGACTCTTAAAGAACACTATCAGCATGTGAAAGAGAAGCCGACACCTGCGCAGGAGTTCATTCGTCAAATAGCGGATGCCACCTGCCGGGAAATTTCTACTGTGCGTCAATGGCTTTCGGGCGTGCAAGAGCCGAACGCCAAAGCGAAAGAAAAAATCTCGGAGATAGTCGGCTTACCTGTTGATGAATTATTCCCTCCGTGCAAATCGGAGGAGTCCATCGGCGAAAATAAAGATGTAAACGAAACTTCTATAAAAGATGATTGACTATGACTTCCGAACAACCAAAGGTGGTTCTAACCGCTAAGTACTCAATAAAAGAAACCTGCGAGTTGCTTGGAATACATCGCGACTCGCTCCATAAGTACACTCATGTAACTTGCGAGATAAACTGCGGTTGGCACCGTCGCGGCGGTCGACTTGTAAAGTTCTATCTCGGAAGTGATATCCTCAAATTCTGGAAAAACAATCTCTGAAACAATGACCATCTACAACAACGAAATCAAGCACTCAGAGGCGCAGCAACTCAACGCCTATCTCGGCACACTCACTTATCGTGAGCGCGTCGAGTTTGTCACTGCCGTAGCGAAACGAGCAGGTGTCAAACGTCAGACCTTCATGAACTGGAAGGCTATGGCGTGTCGCATACCCGACCACGCCAAAGAAATTATCGAAAGTGAAGCCGGTGAGCCTATCTTCATTCCCGAAGAGGACTCACCGCAAACAGCGCAATCACTATGAAACGAAATAGACCCGAAGTTGACCCGGACCGTCGCTACTGCATCAAGGAAGTATGCGACCTGCTCTGTATTTGCCGGGACACCGTCAAAAAATACACCAATCTCGGTGTGATCGTACCAATCCGCATATCGAGCCGCGAAATATATTATCTCGGTTCTGAAATTCTCTTGCTTTATGAACACTTGACAAACCAACGCCCATGATAGACAAATCTACAGTCAGGCAGGTGCATGACCGCGTCGACATCGTGGACGTGGTTGCCAACTTTTATCAAGTCAGGCTGACACGTAAGGGAGCCAATTACTTCGCCTGTTGTCCGTTCCACAATGAGAAGACTCCCTCTTTCATTGTCAGCCCCAACCGAAACACCTATCACTGTTTCAGTTGCCAGGCACACGGAAGTCCTATTGACTTCGTGATGAATATGGATAACCTGACTTATCCCGAAGCGATAGAATACCTCGCCAACAAATACGGCATACAAATCCTTCACAACGAGCGAGTCAAGACCGATGAAGAACGCCTCAAAGAAACCCAGCGCGAGGCTATGTTTATCTCGCTCCAACGTGTGCAGGAATTTTTCGTGGAGCAACTTGCCGCCGACACCCCCGAAGCCGAGAACGCACGTCAGTATGCTTACGCCCGTTGGGGCGAGCAATACTGCAAGGAGGTCGGTATCGGCTACGCTCCCGCAGGTTGGGACGACTTGCCCGAATATTGCCGACGCAACTGCCTTGACGAATATGCCCTCAAACAAACCGGTGTACTGCGTTTCTCTGAAAAATCAAAGAAACTATACACAATATTCCGGGAGCGAGTCACAATCCCCATAACTGACCGTTACGGCAGGATTATAGGCTTCACCGCGCGTTACATCGGTTCAGAACTTGACGCTCCGAAATATCTAAACTCCACCGACTCGGACATATTCAAGAAAGGCGAGGTCGTATTCGGACTTCGCACCGCATCCCGTCAGGCTTCAAAAGCCGGACGTTTCATTATTGTCGAGGGCGCGCCGGACGCTCTTATGCTCCAGTCTGATGAAGTAGGACTGACCGAAACCGTCGCAGCCCTCGGTACGGCGTGGAATGAGGAGCAGTTCAGACAACTGCAACGCTACGCTCCCTCACTCGTTTTCCTCCCCGACGCGGATCTCCCCAAAGAGGGCGAGCCTTTCGGGGCAGGAGTCAAAGCCGTTATGCGCAATGGACTAATCGCCCTGCGCCTCGGCTTTGATGTCAGCGTCCGAGACATTCCGTTCGAGGAACATCATATCGAGGTGCCATACTTCGATTTTGAGTTGGAACAACTGCAAGAACAGGCTCTTGCCGACAAAATCGCAGCCGCCAAGCGAACAGGCATAACTTCAAAGAAGAAGTTAGCAGCCATATCTCTTTCGGACGCTGAGATTAAAGCAATTCCCCGGACGCATATCATAGCGACCCTCTATTCAAAGAACGACCCCGACAGTTTCATCAAGAATGTCAGCACCTTCAACTCCCTTGAAGATGTGCATTTTGCTGTTTGGTACGGTCTCAAACTACTCTCGACCTGCCAAACCGAAACTGAGCGGACTAAGGCTCTCAATGAGATATGCAAGGAAGTCCTCGTGCACATCCCGGACGAGACAATGCTCAACCGTTGCCTTGAACCCCTCGCAAGGGAGTTCGGCAAACTCAAACTTTGGCGCGACGCTCTGAGCCGAGCCAAATCCGAGCGTCAGCGCGAGGCGCAGCGCAAACTTACAGAGTCCTTGACGGCCGACCAAGCCGCCATGCGTGAACTTGGTATCATCGTCAAGAACGGATGCTATTGCTCTTACGACAAGGAGGGAGACCTTGAAAGGTGGAGCAATTTCACCATGCAGCCGCTATTCCATATCATCGACGGAGACAATGCAATCCGCATCTTCCGGCTCAAAAATGAGCGTGGCACAGTCCGCGAAATCGAACTGCGCCAGGAAGAACTTATCTCGCTCACTCGCTTTCAGCAGCGTGTTGAGTCGCTTGGTTTCTTCTCCTTCAAGGGAGACGTTGGCAAATTGCAAAATCTCCGCGAATACCTATATTCCATAACCGACAGCGCAATCCAGTTGTCGAAGATGGGATGGAACGCAGCCGAAGAACTCTATGCCTTCGGTGACGGCATATTTGCCGACAACGTGCTCCATGAGGTCAATGACCTCGGTATCGTCAAGGTCGATGAGCGCACGTTCTACCTCCCGGCATTTTCCAAGATGCACCTCGATCAGCGCGACGCATATCAGTTTGAGCGCAGTTTCTCTTGCCGCGAACACGGCGAAGTGACGCTCTACGAGTATATCCGGCGAATGGTGCAGGTGTTCGGCGACAACGCCAAAGTCGGCTTCGCCTTTGTTCTCGCCACATTGTTTCTCGATATTGTCAAGCAGACCTCCAAGAGGCTTGCTTTGCTTAATATCTTCGGACGCAAGGGCACCGGTAAGACCGAACTCGGAACGGCATTGATGTCGTTCTTTGTCCGTCTGAACGACCCGCCCTCGCTTGCAACAACCTCTATGGCTTCGCTCAATGAGATGTTGTCGTGTGCCGAGAATAACCTTGTGCATCTTGACGAGTACAAGAACGAGCTTGACTTCCGCAAGATTGAACTTCTCAAGCAGATATGGGGAGGTTCCGGTCAGACTAAGAAGAATATGGACGGAGACAAAAAAGTGCAGCGCACCTTTGTTCGCTCCGGCGTTATCCTGACCGGGCAGGACGCACCGACCCGCGACGACGCTCTATTCTCTCGCGTCATACATCTCGCTTACTCAGAAGTTACGTTTTCCAAAGAGGCTAAGCGTAACTTCGAGGAGTTTCAGGCTATCAGCGCACGTGGCGCAGTCCACCTGACGGTGCAGTTGCTCAAACTCCGCAAGTTGTTTGAGACTGACTATGCGGCCCACTACGCAGCCTGTAAGCGCGAACTGGTGTCGGCTCTATCCGAAGACAACATCGAGGACCGACTTCTCAATAACTGGCTCGCTCCGCTTGCCGCGTTCCATACCGTTCAGACTTCACTCGACCTGCCTTATACCTATACCGACTTATTCAACATCTGCGTCGGTGGTATTCGTCGGCAGAACGAGCAGTTGAAGAAGAACAGCGACATTGCAGTGTTCTGGTCAATGCTTGACTCCAACCACATGCAGGGGCGAATTATCTCAAAGGCTCACTTCGCCATTAAACTCCAGTCGCAGTTCAAGCGCAACGACCGGGAGACTATCGACTTCGGACGCAACAAGTCCATCCTTTATCTCAATTTTCAGAATGTCGTCAACGCACTGGGTCAGCGCGTCAACGGCTCAAATATAATCGGCAAACTCGATACAGTCTCGTTGGAGTCGTACCTGCGGACGCATCCTGCGTTCCTCGGCACCAAGCAATTCCGTTTCCGGGTATTGCTACCAAACGGAATGCCCGATTATACATTTGAGAACCGCAACGGTCAGTCTATCCGCCGCGTGAAGGAAGTACGCCCTATGGCTTTCGTTTTCGATTACGAACTTCTCAAAGAGAGTTACGAAATCAACCTTGAAACGGTTGAGCGAGCCGAAAACGAACTTACCGAAGATGATCTTGAACAGACATCTTCTCCCTCCACTGCGCCGGAGCCTATGCAACAGCCCAATATATTCGGAGATGAACCCGAAGATACTCCATTCTAACGGCCACATTATCATCAAAACCTCGAAAGGGAAAATCCACGGCTGAAATTCCGTTGATTTTCCCTTTTTTCTTTCGCTCCCTCTCTTTCGGTTTGGCTGACCTAAAATGTGGCGTAGACAATTCAGACAATCAAGCCAACGCAATAAATCAGCGTGTTAAGTCCAATTCAGCCAAGCCAAAGCCTTGACCGAATTAGACAACGATTGCCGACTTTCAAAATCCACAGACCAAAATAGCCGTAAAAAGCCGAGGGTTTCAGCCCATATTATACTTATTTTTTTTGACTGAAAATTATATCTATCTTTATAATAAGGGCTTACGTCTGCTGAGGGTTCGTTTCACGCACTCTCGGCTACGTCGCTAATTTCGCTACCCGCAGGGTATCTTCATACATACGCGACTCAAACCCTCTTTCCTTTTCGGTGATTTTTTACGTTGCCGCGACGTTGCCGATTTTCGGCAACGCAAAGCCCCTAAAATTCGGCTAATTGCCTGATTATTGGTAAATTTGCATATAATAATTAGCGCCAATTTTACCACCTGAATGAGCAATATATGTCTCTACATCCCACTTGAAGATTATCTCGCCCAGTGGTTCATCAATGACCACGGAGGCGAAGTGCCGGTGCATCTCACCCGTGGCTCGGTCGAGAGCAAGATACTCGAAGTGTATCTCGCACACCGTCCCGAAGACAAATTGCCCGATACGCCCGGCGAGGGTAAACTCGCCATTGCTATCCCTTCATTCCGCAACCGACCGCCGGAGGTGTTCAACTACCTTCCGCAGCGGGCGGTCTCATCCTTGCTTGCAACCATCCGCAACCGCTTCGATATTCAACTCTGGAACGACCTGCACCACTTCGGCAAGATTACCAAACGGCAGGACGAGCTTATCTACGCTTGGATGGAGAAGCACGGAATTGAAATGACCGAGACAAACTGGAACGCCATAGCCAAACGCTATCAGCGGCAGCGCACGGTCTATCTCAAACGCCAATGGGCAAAAAATTCATATTCGGGCAAAAAATCCACTTGATTTCAGCACCCGAAAATCGCGTTTCTGAATTTTCTGTTATTTCCCGAACATGAAGACCTCAATACAAATATTGCCGGGTATTAAATCAATCGGATGGGTGGACTGCCGATGTCTGCCCCGTAGGGTTGACCTCTCAGGTATCTGCCGTATGCCTGTCGCCATACTGACCGATATACACCCGATTGATTTCTTCGACGAGCCGACCTGCGAGTGCAAGACCGAGAAAGAGAACGGCGGGTACAAGGACACCGCCACGCTTTCTTTCCTCACAGGCAAGAAACTCCCTGTGGGTGCTTCCTTCGGTTTAGTCGTCACCGATGTAAACGATAATTCTTATCTCATCGGCTCTCTCGAAAGTCCGCACCCGGTCGTCGGTTGCGTTCAGCGCACCGGAACTCCATCGGGAGAGTCCGCCGGGTTCCAATACGAAATTACACACGTCTCCATAAAGTCTATGGTGCCGTGCATCATTTAGAGTCATCATCCCCAACCAAGTTGCTTTCGCCGTGAGGCGATGGTCATTTTCAGATTTTTGAAGTTTTGTCAACCGTCAGTCCGTGAGGATAGGCGGTTGAACTGTTTTCAGCGGAAGCATGAGCCTTCCCTTTCGGAAGTCCAAGAGCGAGCGCGAGGGGTCAGACGCAGCGGAACACGTTGCGCCCGGAATTGGTAATCTCATTGAACAGCACGGCTGCGTGGCCGAAGCGAGCGACCGCCCATTCGTCGCACTCATCGGATATGGCGGGCAAGCAATCCCATTGACAGCAGTAGCCCTGCCGGGCGTTGTCGGTGGTCGTGCAATGTCAGCGGTACGACTCCCTGGTGTGTTTGTTCCTTGCTTCTTCGGGTCTGCATCATCCTCCGCCATAGCCCTCTAATGTTAGCGGTATGCGGTGGAGCATTCGTAGTCCGAGCCTAATTATAGCGGTTGGTCTGCCTCTGCGTGTATGGCCTTGCAGATTGAGTGGTGTCGCAGTAGTCAAGAATGGGGTCAAGCCATTACGACACCGCCGCCTTTGCACTTGCCATATCAGTAAGCACCGACAATCGGGATCACCTGCATCTGCTTTT
>CAYVZJ010000025.1:0-37521 GCA_964456155.1 uncultured Sangeribacter sp. | reverse complement strand
CATCAACCACTCAATAAAAAATGTCATGTACTGTAGCCAAAGGCATGTCCCTACGCGATGCAGCAGCGCTCATCCCTGAAGAATCTGCGGTTAATCTGCCACCATCCCGCGCCCCGAGGGCAGAACGTTCTTAATCCTGAAATATGTTGACGCTCTTCTATAGAGAGTTCCGTGTTTTTCCGCCAGTTCCGCGCCTGCGCGCGTAGCAAGCAATATGTTCCGGAAGGTCTCATATCCATCAAGTTCTTATATTTGCGACATTGCCCTCGATTGCTATTTTTGAACTATAATGATTAAAAATTTCCGGAACAGCGCATTGCTTCGCTCGCTATCGCGGAATTTAACGGAATAAACACGGAACTTCCTTTTTATCAACAAAATAGGAAAATTACAGCTATCGAGGGAATTGGAAACATGCCAAAGGCATGTCCCTACGTTGCTCGGATAGCCGACATGAATAATTGATGCTCGGAGGGGCGACATGAATAATTGTTGCTCGAGCGGGGGATTAGGGGTAGAGCTGGTGGCGGATTTGGGCGGCTATGTTGGCCGGGGTAAGGCCTTGGGCTTTCAGGGCTTCGGGGTCTACGGGGGGCAGGAAGGTTATGCGGAAGGTTTTTCCTCTGCTTTTCACAACCTCCGAAGGCAACAGCGCCTGCTCTATATTCACCTTCAGTCCCAACTTTTTCCGCCATTTGGCCGTGCGGTAAAAACGCATCGTATTCAGGGCCTCGAAGCGTATCGGCACAATCTCCCTGCCATACTCCAACGCCTTGGCAACAAATGCCTTCTGCCATTCCAAGTCACGTATCTCACCGTCGCTGTGCAGTCGCGAGACAAGCCCCGCCGGAAATATCACCATCTGTTTGCCCGCCTCATACGCGGCATTAATACGCCGCGCTGACTCACGCTGCTGCTTGCCATACTTATTTATCGGCAGGAAAACGCCACGCAACGGCGCTACATTCATCAGCATATCATTCACCAACACAGCGATATTATCATCGCCATACCGCTCTCCCAACACTTTCACAAGCGCAATGCCATCCAGTCCACCCAAAGGATGATTGGACGCAAATATCAACGGCTGACCGGAGGGAATGCCCTTCAATGCAGTGTCATCCACCTCCACCGTGATATCCAAATGCTCCAGGATGCGGGCGGAAAAGGCAGAACCCTCGGCCGGATACGCATACCGAAGCATGTCGTTGAGTTCGCGCTGACGTATCAGTCGCTCAAGATAGCGCAACAAAAATCCGGGGATGAGCTTACCGCGCACACCGCCCACTCTCTCACGAATAATAGCCGTCAAATCCAATACCTGCGCACCCATCCAGATAGAATCTAATCATTAACGCTGCTCTCCTCTTCCCAGAATTCATCATTCCAGTCTTCATCAGTGAGCAGCATGTTTTCATCATCATCCGTATCCTCCTGCTCGAAGATAAAGGCATCCTCCGCCTCCACACGGTGACGACGGTCGAGCGCACGGTGAGTAATCGTAGAGGCCACCATATTCTCCTCACTGTTGATCTCACGCCAGAGAAGGTCTTTCAGTTCCGGGAGTCCCTGACCGGTAACAGCAGAGATAAAGAGCGTCGGCACATCATCAGGCAGTTCAGCGGCTATAGCCTCACGCAGTTCATCATCAAGCATATCCGACTTCGAGATAGCCAATACACGACTCTTATCGGCCAATTCCGGATTAAACTCCCTCACCTCCTTGAGCAATATCTCATAGTCACGCTTGATATCATCGCTATCCGCCGGCACCATAAAGAGCAACACAGCATTGCGCTCTATATGACGCAGGAAGCGCAATCCCAAACCCTTGCCCTCAGAGGCACCCTCGATAATACCGGGGATATCGGCCATCACAAACGATTTGCCGTCACGGTAACTCACGATGCCCAACTGAGGCTCCATAGTGGTAAACGGATAGTCGGCAATCTTAGGCTTCGCTGCAGATACAGCACTCAGGAGGGTGGATTTACCGGCATTCGGAAATCCGACAAGACCCACGTCGCCAAGCAGTTTCAACTCCAAGACCACAGCCTTCTCGATGGCCGGCTGGCCGGGCTGTGCATAACGCGGCGCACGATTGGTAGACGTGGCAAAATGGCAGTTGCCCAATCCACCCTTGCCGCCGCGCAAAAGTCTTATCTCCTCACCATCCTCGGTCACCTCGCAGAGAAATTCTCCCGACTCGGCATCAAAAACCGTTGTGCCGATAGGCACCTCTATGATACGGTCTTCACCATCCTTTCCGAATGAGCGACCCGCACCACCCGACTCACCGTCAGTGGCAAAGATATGGCGCGTGTATCGCAGAGGGAGCAACGTCCACATATTGCGGTTGCCTCGAAGGATGATATGACCGCCGCGACCACCGTCGCCACCGTCCGGACCACCCTTAGGTATATATTTCGCACGATGATAATGACGCGAACCGGCGCCACCCTTTCCCGAGCGGCACAATATCTTCACATAGTCTATAAAATTACTCTCTGCCATAATTTCTATCAGTTTTATATTTGCCCACCGGAACATCCGGCAGAAGCGTGGCGGTCAACGCTTGCAAGCAGCCTCATAGTCGGCCGGCGAACCGATATCAAGCCATGTTCCCTCGATGCGGAAATATTCCACCCGCTCACCGTCGGACAGCAACTCGGATACCAGATCGGGAGCATCAAGATATTCCCCGGAGGGAATGCGCTCAGTCACCTCACGCTTCATCATATAAACGCCCGCATTTGCCAAATAGTTGTAAGTAGGCTTCTCTCCCAACCCTGTGATACGTCTCCCCTCGCTCTCTATTATCGCGAAAGGCACAGAGACCGTATACGGCACGACAGCCATAGTCAGCGAAGCACCGCTCTCTACATGCTGAAGCCACATCTTCTCAAAAGATATATTGGTAAGCAAGTCGCTGTTCATCACCAAGATAGTTTCGGCGGTCAGACCCTTACACAGCGAGAGACTCCCCATCGTGCCGAGACGGCATGGCTCCTCAACGCATATCACTTTCCCGCGATACTTGTCAGACTCCTCGAAATGCCTTATTATCTGTTCCTTAAGATAATTGACCGTCACGTAAATCTTTTCCACACCGCAGCGCAGCAGATTATCCACATTATGGTCAATGATAGGCTTACCCTCCACCGGAAGGAGCGGCTTGGGGGTAGTAAGCGTCAACGGGCGCAGACGCTCCCCTTTGCCCCCGGCCATCAAAACCGCATCAATAGGCAGTGAGGCGCTTATCTGCTTGAGATCTATCAGCTCCAGTATCTTACCGGTATCATCTACCAACGGAATCAACTCGATACCGCGACGTTTTGCCTCCGCTACCTTGTCATAACGCCCTTCGCCGGCAGATATCCGCATACAGTTATTACGACAGACCTTTGACACCGACGACTCCAGACCCGTGCCGGAAATCAAGGCCCGTCTCACATCACCATCCGTTACCGAGCCGCAGAGTCTCCCCCCCTCATCCACGACAAAGAGGGTCATGTTGCGTCCTGACAAATCATTAAGCGCACAAAGCGCATCTCTGACCGTAGACTTACCGGGCAATATATGGCTGTTATCCATCGGCATCATACCTCTCTGTTACGCTCCTTCATACATCGACTCAATCTCACGCGCATATCGCTTGGCGACAACCGGACGACGCACCTTCATGGTATTGGTCACCTCGCCATGCATGATAGAGAAATGATAGGGCAGCAGGTAAATCTTCTTTATCTTCTCATACTCAGCGAGATCACTCTGCACGCCATTCACCTGCTTCATCATGAAGTCATATACCTTCGGATTGCGAAGCATGGTTTCCGTGTCAGAAGTATCAATGCCATGCTTTTCAGCCCATGCACGCAGTTGGGAGAGATTGGGCACTACCAAAGCAGTGACATACTTTCGCTGGTCGCCGATCACGGCCGTCTCATCGATGAATTTATTTTCAGCAAGCCGGCTCTCCAATAGTTGAGGGGCTATATACTTGCCATTAGATGTCTTGAAAAGGTCTTTGACACGCTCCGTCAGCACGATAGCGCCGTCCGGCGTAAGATAACCCGCATCACCCGTGCGGAAATATCCATCCTCAGTAAATGCGGCGGCGTTAGCCTCCGGATTGTTATAATATCCCGGCGTCACTGTGTCGCCCTTCACGAGTATCTCGCCGTTTTCATCTATCCTTACCTTCACGCCGGGGAGCGGTTTGCCGACAGTGCCGATCTCATACCCCTTGTCGCGGAAGCAGCTTACGGTAGCCGTAGTCTCCGAAAGTCCGTAGCCGATTATGACGTCGATACCCACCGAGCGCATGAAGACGCAGATACGGTCAGACAACGGTGCGCCGGCTGTGGGAAAGAAATTCGGATTCGGTATGCCGATAGCCTTCTTGAGTTTGGAGAAAACACGCTTATCCCAGAATTGATATTCCTTCTCGAGCAGTGCGGGCACCTCCTTGCCGAGGCGGAGATAGTCTAGATTGCGACGCTTGCCCACCTTTATGGCGCGTGTCACCATCATGCGCTGCATTGCCGACATGGAGGCTATCTTCTCCTTGACACCGGCATAGACCTTCTCCCAAAATCTGGGCACACAGCACATAAGATTAGGCTCCACCTCCTTGATGGTATCCTGGATAATGCGCGGATCGTAGTTGACAGCCACCTCCAGACCGCGGGTGATGCAGAAAAAGCACCAGGCCTTCTCGAGGATGTGCGACATGGGAAGGAAGGCCATGCTCACGTCATGCTCGTTGATCTGCGTAAGGAGTTTCAGGTGCATGTCCATGGCTGCATCATAATTGGAATGAGTGATGCAGACACCCTTCGGTTCGCCGGTGGTGCCCGAAGTATATATCAGCGTAGCCATATCTTCCGGCAGGCCGTTTTCGGCGCGTCTTTCCACCTCCCGAGCCACAGACTCATCAGCCTCCATACCCTTTCTAATAAAGTCATCCCAGCCTATGGAGATGTCGTCATCGGGCTGGAGCACGATACCGTCATACTTATATATCACGATACCCAAAATGTCATCCTTATGTGCCTTCCAGTAGTTGTAAGCCAACGGATACTGGTGCTTGTCGCCTACGAAAAGGAGACGGGCGCCACCGTTGGCCACGATAAAATCATATTGCGACTGCGAACTGGAACTGTACAGAGGAATGACGGCCAGACGATTGTAAAATGCACCATACTCCGTCATCAGAATCTGAGGAGTGTTGGGTGAACATACCGCAATGGTATCCTTCTCAAGAAGACCCATTGCACACAGAGCCTTTGCGACCACCTTATTCTGTGCCACAAATTCCGCCCGGCTCGTAGCGAGCCATTCACCATCCTTCTTCCAGCAGAAGCGGAACGCTGTCCGCTCCGGACCTCTCAGTGCCTTCTCCTCCGCACGTCTCAACAGTTTATTCATATCTTCATACCCCTAAACCTAATACCTCATCCCTCATACCTCATAACTCATAACTCTGACCTCTGACCTATTTCATCCCGTAATAAAAATCCAAAACCTCTTTGGCTGCGACAAAAGAAGACTGCTCATTATTGAGCACGCGCATCTCCTTCTGTTCGAGCAGGGCTGCTACCTCCGGAGTGTTGTAGAAGCGGGAGCGCAACTGCTCGTTGATGGTCTCTATCATCCAATATCGAGCCTGCTCATTGCGTTTACGCTCGAAATAGCCGGTCTCATCGACATATTTGAAATAGCGGTCGATCATATCCCATACCTTATCCACATCCTTTTCATAGTATCCTGAATATGTAACAACTTCAGGGCGCCATTTGCTCGGTGTCGGCGGAAATAATGTCAACGCATTGCGAAATTGAGCCGCAGCGAGTTTGGCGCGTTCCACGTTGTCACCATCACATTTATTGATGGCGATACCGTCGGCCATCTCCATGATGCCGCGCTTGATGCCCTGCAATTCATCGCCGGTGCCGGCAAGCTGTATGAGCAGGAAGAAGTCAACCATCGAATGCACAGCCGTTTCGCTCTGGCCTACGCCGACGGTCTCCACAAAGATGCGGTCGTAGCCGGCTGCTTCACAGAGCACTATGGTCTCACGCGTCTTTCTGGCCACGCCGCCCAACGAACCCGCTGAAGGACTCGGACGGATAAAAGCATTTTTCTCCATGGAGAGTTTCTCCATACGCGTCTTGTCACCGAGTATCGAACCGTGAGTGCGTTCGCTGCTCGGGTCGATGGCCAGGACGGCCAGCTTGTGTCCCTCACGAAGCACGTGCAGACCGAATACATCTATCGACGTAGACTTTCCGGCTCCCGGCACACCGGTGATGCCGATTCGGCGGCTATTGCCCGAATAGGGCAGACACTTCTCTATCACCTCCTGAGCCACCTGCTGATGGGCATCGACGGTCGACTCTACGAGAGTCACCGCACGGCCCAGGATGCTTACATCGCCTTTCAGGATACCCTCCACATAGTCGTTGACCGACAGCTGACGGCGCTTCACCGTCCGACGGTAGGGATTGGTGGTGGGTTGGCTGCTGACGCCGCTATTCACCTGAAGACCTTTATATTGACAGTCATTCTCCGGATGTTCCATGATATTCAGATAAATATGTTAGATTTCTTTGGGTTAGATTTCTTTGGGTTAGATTTCTTTCTTGGGTAGGAAATGAGCACGAAGCAGGATCTGAGTGGTATCGCCAGAAATTATCAGAGGCACGGCAAACTGACGTTCACCGGTCTGCGAACTCGCTGCCCCGCCACTGTTGATATAGATGCCTAACGTGCCTAAATCGCCCGGTCCTAAGTCTTTCGGAGTGATGTCGGCGCTCAGGCCTTGCGGCACGATAAGCTGCGGGGTGATGCTATCCATCGACTGGTTGACCATCGTCACAAACGCATGGCGACCCATGCCGACGGTCACATCGCCAAGATCTATCAGACGCGAGGAGAGTCTTATCGGTCCTGCTTCTACCGGATATTGCAGAGCGAGAGTCTCGGGAGTGCCTACCACCGTGCCACGGATTTTCACGACATGGCGTTCCTTATCCGGACCGATATACACCTTGACACTCTTCTCAAAAGAGCCGGGGCGATGCTCCGGATTATATGTAAAAGTAACAGTGGCCGTATCGCCGGGAAGGATCAAACCCTCCGTAAAACTCGCGTCGGTGCATCCGCATGACGGTCGCACGTAAGAGATGTAAGTAGTGTCCGGCCCCTCATTGCAGAAACGCGCATAACCCGTCTGCCGGCCTGCTGCCTCTTTCATCACACCAAAGTCATACTCCGTATTCACCCAGCGTATCTCGCCGCGAGCATACAGACCGACGCCGACTATCAAGCCGACACCGAGCAATAACGCCATCGGCCAACTATATCTTTTCGTTATCTTATTCACGTTATCTATTTTCCTCATATTACACGTTTCCTCATATTATGCGAAGATACAAAAAAAAATCCGCCTGACCACTTATCAGCCGAATTTTTTACCTAAACTAATAAACTCATAAACTACTAAACTCACTTAACCACCGTACCGCGAATTTTAAGTCTGACCTTACGAGGCTGACCGTTGGTGGTAAGCGTGACGGTCTTTTCAAACGGACCGGGACGGCCGGCAGGATTATAAGTCACTTTCACCGACTTCTTCTTTCCGGGAGCAATCGGTTCGGCCGGATACGAGGGACGCGTGCAACCGCATTCAGCGCGCGCATCAAGTATCAGGAAATTGCCGTCACCTTCATTGGTAAATACAAAATCGTGACTCACAGCACCCTTGCTCTCGGATATTGACCCGAAATCATAACTCTTCTCAACGAAGACCGCGTTGGGCGTGCCATCAGTCTTTTTCTTCTTCGCCGACACGGGACACAACATCGCCGCTGTCAGCAACAAAACACCCATCATCCCCACTCTCTTCAACATCGCCTTCATATCTTTTAATCTTTTAATTTTACAATTTCACCCACTTTGATATCCCCATCATATAAACCATATTCACCTGCGGAAAGTTCCCGGACGGCTATCTGCGTCTTGCCCTCGGTGGAATTGACCGTCATGACTGTGGCACCCGCAGCGTCCTTCAACGCGTATTTCCGACTGTCTGTCAAGCCCGACAAAGAGACATAACCGTAATAGTCAGGCGATACGATCATCGGAGAAATCTTAACCTCTTTGGAAACGTAAGAGGGCAAATCGCCACCTGACAAAACAAATTCGGCTATCCCCTTATCCGTGCCGATCCATATCGAATTGCTCTCCGGATCATACACACAACTGAGGCATGTAGACGACGGCAGACCGCCATCCTCCTTCACGAAATGAGCCAACAACGTCTTTCGATCCTCCGAGAGGCAATACACCCCATCCTCCATCGTGGCTATCCATTTGCGGCGTTGAGCATCGACCGTAATCCCGGTCACATCACATTGCGCTATCTGATGGCCCGGTTTGCCACCCGATTCCGACTCCACCTCCAGGAAATCACCGCGCTTCACACCGTCTGTAAACAACTGTTCGCGACTCGTCACCAGCACGCCCTGGCTGTAGGATATCAGCAGCGCACCGTCATAAGGATCCTCAAACATATAGACACCGCGCGATAATTTCATCAAATCACCCGAAGAGTCATAGATATCTGTAAGATACGCCACGCGGTCGTCGCTCGTATCCTCCAACGTGCCGTTATGGTCCAGTATCGCAGAGTCGATATAATGACCGGCCGAAACGCCTATCAGATTCTTATTCTGAGGCAATGACATAGGCCAGACCTGCATATACAACTGGTTGCCGTTCAGCGGAAATTCCACGCGCTTGGGCATGATGAAGGCCGACTTGTCCTTTGAAGCATTGGCAGAGGCCGCTCTGTCGGCCGAAGTCAGATACCACAGACTGCATAAGCCGTCGGTAAACGGGCGACTCCAATCGCAAAACTGCACCCACATCGTGCCGTCAGCATCAAACACCACGGGACTGAAGCAGGAGAGTGATGTCCAGTTGGGGAAGACATCATGCACGGCATAACATCCCACGCTGTTGATATCGCTCACGTTGGGCCGCGTAAGATGCAGGATATCAGTGGGGTCGTCCATATTCAGGCGTGTCACGCCAAAGTCACGCGAGCCGCTCCAGATATATTGCGGACTCTCCGGGTCCACACCGATGCCACGTGGTATGGGATTGACACCTCGTTTGGCATAATTGTGTTTCGGCAGACCGTAATATGTCCATTCGCCTGACTTATAGCCACTCAGACCGTCGGCGCTATTATTGTAGATATCATAATACTGATCGATACTGTTATTGCGCACCAAGACACCATATCGCGGATGATAGGCCATGTAAGAGGTGCGAAATGAATTGGCGGCGTTAGGGCGAAGCACCTCACCGGCCTTCGACCATGTAGCGGCCGTTCCCTCTACGCTGACGCTGCGGGAGGCAAAACCCTGCAGCGGATAAAAGAGCCAAAAGGTATTGGCGTCATACGAGCCCATCGGCACCGCCTTCTCCGAGGCATTACCGGAGGAGGATAGCGTACCGAAGCCGGTTTTCGGTATCCGCTCCACACATCGCGACTTGAAGGAGTCAAGACCATCGGAGGCCGAAAGAGAGACATCCACACCCTTGCGCACATGCAGCAGACTCTCCGTGCGATTGATTAAATATCCTGAGGCTGTAGGTGTTATCACACCTTCGTTCAGATAGTCAAAACGCCCGTTGCGGTTATAGCCGTATGCGTTGTAATTGAGCGTCTCCTCCGAAAGATTATATACGCATACCTTATCACCCTCAAAGACGGCTAAATTGACGTAGGGACCCACTGCCTCATCGGTGGCGCTGTGAGTGAGATATAAGAAACTGTTGTCGGTGAGAGGAGAAAGAGAATCCGGCTGCCGAAGAGAATTGTCTGCGTTGACGTATTTTGACGACACATCTTTTGACGACGCATCTTTTGACGACGTATCTTTTGACAACTCTTGGGCCACACATTCCAGCACGGGCAATTCGTCACCCGTCAACAGACTCTCTCCCACACCGATAACATACGCTTTATCCCTGTCAGACAAAATCATACGTTCACCGACACGACACACATAGTCGATATTACGGTTGAGAAGACAAAGGTCGGTAATCTTGCCCGCCACGGCGTCGACGGTCAGAAAGCCAAAGGCTGTGGCCACATAAAACCGGCGTCCGTCCAAGTCAGGCGTAATAGTATTGACGCTCATATCGCCGGGATAACGGAAATTGCGCAGTTCGGCGCATTGCTTCACACCCCCGCTGTCGGGATAGATATCAATCATGCCCCCCTGATAAGCCACGGCAAGATATTTGCCTTCAGGACTATAGGCAGCAGCCGTCACAAGGAGTCCGGAGGTCTGCTCCACTTGACTCAGCGCCTCAAGACGACCGGAAGAGGCATCCGTAGATTTGTCATAACGATAGAGCATTGTCTCCGTCTGACAATAGTCTTTATTAGGATAGAGGTGGGGAAAGGCGGTGACTAAGAAATAGGTATAGCGTTGGCCGTCAAGTATCTTCAGGCAGTTGTTGTAGCCATTGGAGATGCCGGAGTAGGAATAGATATCGGCACTCGGATGAAGCACCCAAGAGCCGGTAAGTTCTCCCCTCATGGACTTACACAACAGAAGACAAAGTATTATGGTAAGGTAAAATCGTATGTTCATAATTTATCTCTATCTTAACGCACTTTTCCTATTTTTATTGTTATCTTTGCGTCATGGTGACACCTGATTCCACCGCAGCACAGCCTGTCTGGCATATTGCATTCGTAGGTCATAATACCGAGAAAGCCGTAGAACAACGGCTTCAGAAACTCGGTCTTGAGACGTATGTAGCCACGCAATTACAGACGCGCATCTGGAAAAACGGCAGAAAGGCCAAGATACAGAAGGTGGTCATTCCGTTGGTGGTATTTATCAAATGCACCGAAGAAGAACGTCGCAAGATTGTAGCCCTGCCGTATATCAACCGGTTTATGGTAAATCGTGCCTCCGGCTCCGGCAACGGTCTTTCATCACCCGTGGCCACCATCTCTCAAAAGGAGATTGACACGCTGCGACAGATGCTCGGCCAGTCGGACATTCCCGTATCTTTTGTCGACACACCCTTCAAGGTAAACGATGACGTGACCGTAATCAAAGGCACACTGTCAGGCATCTCCGGCAAAGTAATCGCCACCACAGAAAACAAAAGCGAGGTAATAGTGGCCATCGGTCTGCTCGGAGCCGCCAAAATGACCATCGACGCCTCCCACCTCGAACTGACCGCCCCGGAAATACTTCATAACTCGTCACTCTGACCTATAACCTCTCCCCATCCACCGACTCCACAAAATAGGCCGGTCTCCCCTTACACTCATTAAATACCTTGCCAAGATACTCACCGATAATACCAAGCGAAAGCAACTGCACACCCCCGATAAAGAGGATAGTCACCATCAGCGTAGGATAACCCGCCACCGGATCACCATACAGCACCGTCTTGATAATGATATAGATAAGGTATAGAAAAGCCACAAGACTCACGCTGATACCCAAGAGAGTGGCAAAGCGCAACGGAGCCACCGTATAACTCGTAAGTCCGTTGATAGCCAAATCGATCAACTGCATGACGCTCCATTTGCTCTTACCCGTGACGCGCTCCAACTGCTCATACTCCACACCCTTCTTGCGAAAACCTATCCAGGAATAGAGACCCTTCGTGTTGCGCTCCGTCTCACGCAGACGACGCAGCGCCTTGACACAACTCTTATCCAAAAGGCGGAAATCACCGGTATTCTTCTGTATCGGCACGCGAGACACCTTCTGAAGCAGGTGGTAATACCATTGACTCGTCTTGCGCTTAAACCAACTCTCCTTGCTCGTCTTGCGTGTGGCGTACACGTCGTCATAGCCCGACTCCCACCAACGCAACATCTCCGGAATGACCTCCACCGGATGCTGCATATCGGCATCCATCACTATCACACCATCGCCGTCAGCGTAGTCAAAACCGGCCAACATGGCAATCTCCTTGCCGTAGTTGCGCGATAAATCGACGTAATGCCAATGCAGAGGGTCTGACTCATGAAGGCGTATCATCTGCTGGAGAGTATGATCTGTAGAACCGTCATTCACCATGAGAAACTCCCAGTCGTAATCGGGATTTTGCTCCAGAACCTGCTGCATGCGCTGCTGCAGCAGGTCAAACGACCGCTCCTCATTATAGGCCGGCAATACTATCGTCAATTTCTTCTTCATCGCTCTCTCTCCTCGCTATATTATCTCTATCAATTCCGGCTCCACGGTCACCGTCGCCGTAAGTATCCCTTCAAGGTCGACTACCAACTGCTTGCTGCGCAGTCCACGCTTCTTAAGCAAACGGCCGTGCATTCCGTCAAGCGGTCCGCCGATAATCCTGATTTCCTTACCCATCATCTCCGGAGTAATCTCTCCGGCAGTATAGTATTTCACCCGGTCGCCATACGACTCCGTGGCGCGAATAAAGGCCTCCATCTCCTCGTCACGCACGCTCATCACCGTGCCCTGCGCCTTCCCCTTGACGTAACGGTATTGCAACGTAGAGATACGAGCCACAATCACATCCAAATCCTTGCGATCGCCTTCGACAAAGAGCAAATCCGGCATTATAGGACGCAATTCACTCTCTTTCCTGCCGTTTCGCCTCACTATCTGCTCTGACATCGGGGTATATACGCGCACTCCCAGACCCGGAAGCACCTTCCAGGCCGGCTCCAAAGAATTCGGACGCTTAAGATCGCGCATCACATACCATCCCATTCGGCTATGTCATTAAGATATATATACAAAATATAGATATACAATAAAACGCAAATTTATCTATTTTTTACAATTTTCTCTCTATATTTGCATAAAAAACAGACTAAAGGCAATGCTCACTGATATCATACGTCTCTGCCGACCGCAGCAATGGCTCAAAAACCTCTTCGTCTTCCTGCCGATTTTCTTCAGCGGCAACTTCCTCCATATCTCCTTATTATTATATACCCTGACAGCCTTTTTCTCCTTCGCTCTCGCCTCGTCGGCCATCTACTCTCTCAATGACCTTATCGACAAAGATGCAGACGCCATCCATCCCGTAAAGTGTCGACGCCCCATCGCCTCCGGACGCATCTCCTCTCGCACAGCGTTATCGCTCACTCTCATCCTCTCTTTGGCAGCATTGGCGCTCCCCTTCCTGATCCCCGGCAGAGCGGCACTCTTCACATCCGCCATTATCGCACTATACATACTGCTTAACATCGCCTATTGCCTCGGGCTGAAGCGCATCGCCATCGTGGATGTCATAATTGTCGCGCTCGGTTTTGTGCTGCGCGTAGCCGCCGGAGGCACGGCCACCTCTATCGCCGTAAGCCACTGGATCATAATCATGACATTCCTGCTCGCCCTCTTCCTTGCGCTGTGCAAGCGACGCGATGACAGTTTCATCTATGAGACTTCGGGCAAAAAGATGCGCCATAATATAGATATGTACAGTCCGGCCTTCATCAGCCAGACCATCACGCTCGTCGCTACGATCATGCTGGTAAGTTATATTATGTATACAGTCTCTCCGGAGGTTGTGGCCCGCTTTCATTCCGACCTTATATATATCACCTCTATTTTCGTGCTTGCCGGAATATTGCGCTATATGCAACTCACTACGGTCTATAAGCGAAGCGGCAGTCCGACCCGCGTCTTGCTCCACGACCGCTTCACTCAGGCCTGCATCATAGCGTGGCTTCTTACATTCACCCTGATAATCTACCTTTAGACCCCTGCGCTAACATTTTTTGTGGAATGGGGCCTTACACAGACTAATTTTCTGTGTTATACAACCATTTTTTTCAAAAAATCCTGAAATTTCTTCATTTTTCCAAAAAAAATGACTAACTTTCCACAAATTTACCAATAAACACTGACAAAATGAAAAAATCTTTACTTGCAATCCTAATGATTGGAGCTGCAGCAACTGCCTCCGCACAAGCTTTTTCCGACTATTTTACAGTCTCTTATCACGGCCAGGTAATCAACGATGGCGATAAAATCTATGTAACCGACCGTGAAGATGACGGCGAAATGGGCGTAAGTTACGAGTCACACATCAACGTTGTCAACAAGCAGGATGTGCCCGTAGCATGCGCTGCAGTTTTCAACTATAACCAACCCGCTAAATCCGTCGTTGAGGCTGATCCCGCTACCTGGGGCTACGCTTCAATGTGCTTCTCCGGCGCTGCTCAAGTCAACGGCAGTTCTTCTCAATCTTGTCTCGCTCCCGGTGCATTAAATGCAGGACAGGGCACTGTATGGGTACCCCAGGCCGGTAAGGACACTTTCCAGTGGGAACCTCACCTCGACCTCGCTGCTGCTGACGCAGTTTCCACATATACCATGACTATCGTGTATATGGGTGACGACCCCGATGCTCTCGAGGAGGGTGAAGGCATGACCTTCTACATCACTTACTGTGAGACTGAGCCCTCTGCTGTAGAGACTATCGCGGCTGAAAATGCCGAGGCTAAATACTACGACCTTCAGGGCCGCGCTGTAAAGGCTCCCGGAAAGGGTCTTTATATCCGCCTCGCCAACGGCAAAGCACAGAAAGTAATCCTTTGATAATAAAACATATTCGTTAACGATGCGACATCTTCGTCGCATCGTTAACTCAATTTAATACGTCACTGACATAAATCTATCTAACCATGGAAAAAGTCGATAATCTCGACAGAAAAATACTTAATCTCGTGATGAACAATGCGAGAATGCCCTCTAAAGACATAGCCGATATCTGCGGAGTGTCTCGCGCTGCCATTCATCAACGCATACAGCGACTTATCGAACTTAAGGTAATCACCGGCTCCGGCTATAACGTCAACCCGCAGGAACTCGGTTATCAGACCTGCACATACATCGGCATAAGGCTGGAGAAAGGCTCTATGTATAGAGAGACTCTCCGCCAACTCATCACCTTCCCCGAAGTGGTGGAATGTCACTTCACCACCGGACCTTACTCCATGCTCGTTAAGGTCTACGCTAATGATGCCGCTCATCTCATGGAATTGCTCAACGACAGAATACAGTCTATCCCCGGCGTCACCGCTACGGAGACTCTGATCTCTCTGGAGCAAGGCATCAACCGACAACTACAGCTCGCCGTCGACGAGTCGGCAAAATAAACATGATGAAGAAAAAATACATCTACTATATTCTGGCTATCGTGGCTATCGCTGCGATAGCTGTTTGTTTTTTCGCGCCTGACGCTCTGACAGGACGCACTCTGCAGCAACACGATATCCGCCAGGGCCTCGCCAACGGACACGAGGTGCAACTCTATCAACAGCAGACCGGCGAGACGTCGCGCTGGACCAACTCCCTCTTCTCCGGAATGCCCAACTATCAGATCGCTCCGGCATACTCGGCCAACGCGATGCTGGGATGGCTGCAGACCATCTTCGGGCTCGGACTCCCCTCTCCCATCAATCTCCTCTTTATGTTTATGGCGGGCTTCTTCGTCATGTGCATATGCTTTAAAATGAAATGGTATACAGCCCTCTTCGCTTCCATAGCATGGGGCTTCTCTACATATTTTATCATCATCATAGGCGCGGGACATATCTGGAAATTCGTCACCCTCGCCTATATACCCCCCACCATCGGCGGTCTCGCCTTGCTATATCGAGGCAAGTATCTCACCGGCTCGGCAATGACGGCTCTCTTCGCCTCCATGCAGTTGATGAGCAATCACCCGCAGATGACATACTATTTCGCCATTGTAATGATTGCTCTGGTAATAGCCTGGGGAATAATCGCTTACAAGGAACACAAACTGCGTCAATTCTCATACGCCACAGTGCTCGCCGTGCTCGCCGGTGCGCTCGCGCTCGCGGTCAATTCCGCTTCTCTTTATAATTCATACGAATACTCCAAGGAGACCATCCGCGGAAGAGCCACACTGCTCACCGACGATAATTCCGATGACACCGGCGGTATGGACCGTGATGCCATCACCGCATGGTCTTACGGACTCGATGAGACATTTACCCTCCTGATACCCAATGTGAAGGGTGGCGCCACCATCAAACCGGTGGGAGCGGAAAACCATCTCCTCTCCCTGGCCGAGACACCCTCTGCGGAAAAGAGCAACCTCATGCCTCAGGAATTGCAGTTTCTGTCGCAATTCCCGCAGTATTTCGGCGACCAACCGATGACCAACGGACCTGTATACGTAGGTGTGATAGTGCTTTTGCTCGCCATTCTCGCCCTTTTCATCGTGGATGACAAAAGACTGGCGCCAATCAAATGGGCACTCTTCACCGCCTCGCTGCTCGCCATTCTTCTGGCCTGGGGACACAACTTCCCGCTGCTCACCGACTTCTTTATTGACAACGTGCCGGGATACAATAAGTTCCGCACCGTTGCCTCCATACTCGTAATACCGGAATTCTGCATACCCTTGCTGGCCGCTATGGCAATCTACAGCATGTGCACGGATAAGGAATTTCTTGCAAAATATCAATATACCCTCTACTGCGTATTCGGCCTCGGCGCGCTAATCTGCTTCGCCGGATGGGTGTCACCCTCGCTGTTCGGCTCTCCGTTCTCCATCTCCGAGCGCAACCAATTAGCCTCGATGGGTATCCTCAACGACCCGACTTATTCCTCAATCATACAGGCTGTCAGGGACGCAAGACTCTCACTGGTAAGCAGTGACTCGCTCCGTTCGCTTATCTATATCCTCCTCGGCTTCGGCATCATCATGCTCTACCTTAAGAGGGTATTCAAGCGGCAAGAGGTGTTTGTCTGCGCTCTGACAGTCGTGGTGCTCATCGACCTCTTTTCTGTCAACAAGCGCTATGTCGACTCTGAGAATTTCACCGACGCCGTGGCACAATCCGACTCTTTCTATCCCACCCGGGCCGATGAATTCATCTTAGCCGATGAAGACCCTCACTATCGCGTGGCAGACCTCGGGGATTTCAATGGGGCCCGTTCGTCATATTTCCACAAGACAATCGGAGGCTATCATGCAGCGAAACTTACCAGATACAATGACTTGCTGACAAAAGCCATCCAGCCCTCCGTGCAGCGTCTCATCAACGACGGCAGCGCAAACGCACAGGCTGCCGAAAACGACTCCACAGAGGGCCCGCACCGCTTATTCACCACCGATGTGCCTGTCCTCGATATGCTCAACACCAAGTATTATCTTTGGGGTGACTATGCAGAGGAAAATCCCAATGCGCTGGGCAATGCATGGTGGATAGATGACATCCGATACGTAGAGGGAGCAAACGCCGAGATGCAGGCCACGCTCGCTATTGACCCGGCTCACACTGCCGTGACCGACAAGGCTTTCGAACAGTCGCTCGGACAAGCCTCGGCTATTGCTCCCGGTGATACTATCGCACTGACGGCCTACGCGCCCAACCGTCTGAATTACACAGCGACAAGCAAAAACGGCGGTATCGCGGTATTCTCCGAGGTATGGTTCCCGGATGGTTGGAATGCCACAATCGACGGTGCACCGGCACAGATCGCTCGCGTCAACTATGCACTCCGCGCCATGAAGATACCGGCCGGAACACACCAAATCGAGATGACCTTCAATCCGAAGAGTCTTGAGGTGACCAACGCCATCGGTGTAGGCGGATGCATCATCATCTATCTGCTCATCATCGCTGCCATTGCCGCTCCGGCGAGGGGCCTCTTCAGAGCCAAAAAGCAGGAATAGAGCCGAACCAAGATTAGAGAAAACCGGGCTGATATGACAGCATTCAATCGCTGGAGACACCGTCATGGCTTCGGAGTGCATTCTCCCCTCGCCTTCATGATTGCCACCGAAGCGGTGTCACAGCCTAAGAAATACAGATATTACGAGGAAGAGGCCATCGAGGCCTCCGGCCTCCCTGTAGACTTGCGCAGACACAATATGAGGAAATGCCGTCTTCGAAATCTGCTGCAAAGGCTCGGCGTGACAGACTCCCGGTATATCCTCAATCCCTCCCCGCAACAAAGGGAAGAATGTTTGCAACAACTCAGTAATGCCGGCGGCATCATGTTTGACGGAAAAGATTACATAATCGTAATACAGCGCGAAGGGCTCGCCTTTTACCACTATATTGTATAGGAGATAAAGCAACGGCAGCCGGCGCGTCCCTATATGAATCTTGCTATCTTCTGATGAGACTCACACGCAAATATGCTGACTATCTAAGTCTTGAAAGGGGACTTTCTCCTCACACCCTGGAGGCGTATTCCGACGATGTCAGGCGATGGCTTGAATATGTCAGTCCGGGACTTGATGATGACGCGGAGGATTTACGAGAATCAGAGTCTTCCATACTTCAGAATGCAGTCTACGACTTACCGGCATATCTTGCCGACCTCTCGTCGATAGGGCTCTCAGCCCGGTCGGTTGCGCGAGCCCTCTCTGCCATTAAATCCTTTTGCAAATGGCTCAAGATGGAAAACCTCATCACAGATAATACGGCCGACCTGATTGAATCTCCGCGCCTGCCGCGACATCTTCCCGACCTGCTGTCGGTGGAAGAGATTGATATGCTGATTGATGCTATCGACTATACCAAAGATGAGAGCGACAGGAACAGAGCCATCATTGAGGTGCTTTACGGATCAGGGCTGAGGGTGAGCGAACTCACCGACCTTCGTCTGTCGCGATATGATGCTGACAGATTGTTTCTCATTGTGGAGGGCAAAGGCGCCAAGCAGAGAATGGTGCCGGTATCTCCCGTAGCGGCCGAAGCCATCAGTGCATATCTGCCAAAGCGCAATCCCAAACCCGGTCAGGAGGATTTTCTCTTCCTCAACCGTCGCGGGCACGCCCTCACCCGGCAGATGATATTCACGATGCTGAGGAGACTGGCCGAAAGCGCCGGTATTCAAAAGACCATCTCCCCTCATACGCTCCGTCACAGTTTCGCAACACATCTATTGGAAGGAGGGGCCAACCTTCGCGCCATCCAGGAACTCTTGGGTCACGAATCGATAGCCACCACAGAAGTCTATCTCCACTTAGACCGCTCGCGCCTGCGCGAAACGCTGCTGAACTCCCACCCGCATTATAGATCGCATTCATAGTTCGCATTCGGACTGACATCCGTACTTCCGGCAACTAAATATCGGACCTTCGTCTATTAATAAGGGTAGCCGTTGAAAAAAGTAGAAAAATCGCACTGCTGATATTCACCCACTTACGAAAAAAGTGTATTTTTTTTGAAAAAAAATCATCAAAATATTTGCACAGACGAAAAAACTGTTGTAACTTTGCATCGCAAAAGGGAAACAAACAGCCCACATTTGCAACTGGTGCGGTAGTTCAGCCGGTTAGAATACAGGCCTGTCACGCCTGGGGTCGCGGGTTCGAGTCCCGTCCGCACCGCTGAGGAGAGAGGAAGAGCAGCTCGGTAAACTTCGGTTTCCGGCTGCTCTTTTTTCAATTAAATACCCCAACCTCCACCCCCAAAGCCCAAGCATCATAGCCAAAGCATCGGTTTGTCAAGTGTGAGGGCTTTAGCCCGAATTAAAATCCAAATAAAAATGATACATATCATCAACGGCCCCAACCTCAACCTGCTCGGCCAAAGAGAGCCCCAAATCTACGGCTCCCGCACCCTCGAGCAAATCAACGAAGGTCTGTCCACGGCTTTCCCCGACGCAAGCCTCACTTTCTTTCAATCCAATCACGAGGGAGCATTAATCGACTACCTGCAAAAAGCAGGCTTCGACCCGCAGACCGAAGGCATCGTCTTCAATCCCGGCGCCTACTCACACTATTCGATCGCGTTGCGCGACTGCATAGCCGCCATTCCGGCCACTGTAATTGAGGTGCATCTCTCCAATATCCACGCGCGTGAAGACTTCCGTCACACTTCCGTCACCGCAGCCGCCGCCAAGGCGGTAATCGCCGGACTCGGACCGGAAGGATACGCCGCCGCCGTAAGAGCCTTGACTGCCAACGGCAAATAATACCTTTGCTCAAATTTGCAAAAATGACCCCCGACCTCGAAGACTATATAGAGCAGCATATTTCGCCCGAACCACCCTACCTGCGTCATCTCGACCGCCTCTCCCACCTGACAAGAGTGCATGGCAGAATGTGTTCGGGTCACTGGCAAGGCCGGCTGCTCGCCATGCTCACCGCTATGATACGCCCGAAGCGTATCCTCGAACTCGGCACCTTCACTGCTTACTCCACGCTCTGCCTTGCGGAGGGAGCACCCGACGCACAAATAGACACCGTGGAAGTTTTCGATGAAAACGAGACTTTAATCCACGACGTGCTCAATGCATCGGAATACGGCCGCAACATCACACTGCATATCGGAGATGCGCTGCAGTTTATGAGCCGGGTGGCCGACTCTCACTACGACCTCATACTCATAGATGCCGACAAGAGGGAGTATCCTCAATATCTGAAGGCCACGCTCAGAATTCTCGCACCGGGAGGATATATCCTGGCTGACAATACACTTTGGGATGGTAAGGTAATCGACGCCCGTCAGCACGACGCGCAGACTACGGGCATACGGGATTTCAACGAACTCGTGGCCAAAGACACGTCTCTTGAAAAGGTCATCATACCGCTGCGAGACGGCCTGACCTTGATACGGAAGAGACCCGAACAACCAAATAGCGCGCAATAGCGTTATAAAGACAAAGCCTGTGATATGGTCGCGGGCTTGACAATATTTTATACACATTTGCTCTAACGCACATAATCATTAATAGGATCATTAATAGGGATCAAAAATACGAATCATACATATGGAAAACAAAAGACAACAAAAGATAGCACGTATGCTCCAGAAGGAGCTTAGCGAAATATTCCGTCGTCAGACTGCAGCCCTCGGCGGTGTACTGGTAAGCGTCAGCGCTGTGAGAGTATCGCCAGACCTTTCATTGGCAAAGGTTTACCTCAGCATATTCCCCTCCGATAAGAGCGCGGAAATACTCGAAAACATACAGAGACATTCCAAGACCGTCAGATACGACCTCGCTCAGGCTGTCAAAGAAGTGTTGCGCAAATGCCCTGACTTGCAGTTCTATCTCGACGACTCTCTGGATTATATAGAAAATATCGACCGCCTGCTCTCATAAGCATCCGGTATATACCAGTGTAAAATATTGAGCGAATAATATTGAGTATCAGGACCTCGTCGCGCATTGCCCGGCGGCTCATCAAGGTAAGACGGTCGGATGGCGCTGTGAGCACCATCGCCGTAGTCTCAGTGGTAGGCATCGCCGTAGCGGTAGCCGCCATTGTGTGTGTCCTTTCGGTTTTCAACGGTTTCAAGCACGTACTGACCGAAAGGAGCAACCGTATGCTCACCGACATTGAAATCCTGCCGGCCAAGAGCAAGACGCTCAATGCTGACTCTCTCCTGCCGGTTGTAAGGAATATTGCCGGAGTAAAGCACGCCACTGACATCGTCTCTGACCAGGCGCTCGTGATATATGAGTCTACGGAAATTCCCGTACAACTGTATGCCACTGACTTCTCGCTGCTCCGCAAGATGACCGATATCGACTCGCTGATACTTGACAAGGGCAGATATCCCGACAATAACGCATCCTTTGACGAAGCACCGGAGGGACTCGTAGCCATCGGGCCTGCCAACCGTCTCGGCCTATACAATAATGATGAGACACTATTTATCTTTACTCCCAAGCGCGTCGGCACGATTGACCCCGCCAATCCCCTCTCGGCATTCATTACTGACTCCGTAAGAGTGACCGGCGTCTTCGAGACGGGCGATGAGCGGTTTGACGCTTCGACGCTAATAGTGCATCCTGACGTGGCTCGCGCCCTATTAATGTATGATGATTCGCAAGCATCGGCAATAGCAGTCACAGCCACGCCGGATACTGATATTGACCGCTTGGCCTCAAAAATATCACAATCACTTGATGCACAAAAGAATAATCTTACTGTCAGGACGCGCGAAGAGTTGCAGCAGACCACTTACCGGATGGTAAACATTGAGAAGTGGGTCACATTTCTCCTGCTTGTCTTCATGCTCGCCATCGCCTCTTTCAACATTATCTCTACAATGACAATGTTTGTCTTGGAAAAGGACAGGGATATCCATATCCTCAGAGCCCTCGGGATGACTAAGAAAAACATCGGCAATATATTCGCCCTGCAGTCGCTCTTTGTCACGGCAATAGGAACTGTGGCCGGCTTGCTGCTCGGGCTTATCCTCTCCTTAGGACAGCAACGCTTCGGATGGCTCACAATGGGGGATGCCGGTCATGACGGTATGCCACCGATGCCTTATCCGGTGAAAGTATGCGCTGCTGATTTTCCCGCTGTGATTATTCCTATCGCTATCGTAGCGATAATCACTGCTCTTATTGCTGCCCGATTTGCGAAAAGTCGGTGCGATCAAAGGCATCTATAAAACTGCCCGGCGTGGCATTTCTGATACTTATTCCCCGCCGGCGGGCATATCTCTCTATATCGAAATAACTGCGGAAAGCCACTGTCATACTCCCCAATATATCGTGTAAGTGATAACCCTTATACGTCTCTGCCACACGGTCAAGTTCCTTCTTATTATCCTTATAGAAATGCGGCTGGACGCTCACCACTCTGTTGGCATCGTCTACCCATAACGACTGAAGCCAACTATGGTCGGCACCGACGAGAACTATCTCCTTATACCCCTCGCGAATGGCGCACATTATTGCCGGTATCAGCACATTGCGCGGACGAGGCATCACAAGACCGGCATCGATTAAAAAGCGTGTCACCGCCCCTCCCCCTTCGCTCGGAGTGAGATTATACCATTTCAATCGCACATTCTTGCCGAGACGGCTCACCACCCTCAGCGCTTCACGACGAAAACGCAACGGGAGCCACAACGTCATCTTCCAATCCACTTTGCCAAGATTATCCCATAGGGTTCTCACATTCTCATCAGCCTCCATTCCGGTGAAGAAATGAGGATCAGCCAGGATATAGTATTGAGGACGTAAGTCAGAAAATTCCGGAGCATTGGCGGCAAAATTCACCGCCATTCTATCTACAGACATCAGCACGTCTCTCTGCTCCGATATCACATCGCGAAGCGACGGACCGTTGCCCATCACTACAATCTCACCGCTGCGACTGCTCTCCTTGGCGGTGGGGCGGCCTGATTTCAATACAGCCTTGCCTAAAGACTGAATGTCTTCCCAACCCCTTTTGACAATTTTAAATAAACTCATAAATATTTGGATATATTCTTGGATAGCCGCAGATAGATTACGGATATAAAATTGGCTTATTCTTTTCGCCGACAGGTTTCGCTTATAGTTTTACTGATAGTTTTTATCTGTGCAAATTTACCAATTTTACTTGATTTTTCGTATTTTTGCATTATGAAATCAAACTGTGTCCATACGAAAGCGCTCGTAGCGGCTTTCTTCACCATATCCCTCATAATTTTCGGAGCATGCGCTGCGGGCACCGCTTCCGACAACTCCGCCGGCAATGACTCTGTCGGTGTGAGCGCGTCCTCGGCCGAAGAAGCCTTCTCCCCGGATTCGGCATACGCATTCCTCAAAAAGCAAGTGGAGTTCGGCCCGCGAGTGCCCAACACGGCTGCTCATCGCGCCACGGCTCTCTGGCTTGAGAGCAAACTCCGACAATACACAGACACGGTGACAGTCACCGACTTTCACCCCACGACATTTGACAATGTACGCCTTAACGCCCGCAATCTATTCGCTCAGATAAATCCCTCAGCCGGTCAGCGCACTCTGCTGCTCGCCCATTGGGACACAAGACCCTGGGCTGACCAAGACCCGGACCCGGCAAAAAGAAAAACACCGGTTGACGGCGCCAACGACGGCGCCTCCGGAGTGGCCATAATACTCGAACTGGCAAGAGTGCTCAAAGCCAACGGCTACTCCGGTGGCATTGACTTCCTCTTTGTCGACGCGGAAGACTGGGGCTCGGAAGGCGATGATGACTCATGGGCGCTCGGTGCACAGCACTTCGCACAAAATCCTCCTCTCGCCGGCTATGCCCCGGCAAGAGCCATACTTCTTGATATGGTAGGCGGTAAAAATCCGACATTCACCCGCGAATATTTCTCCGAAAAGAGTCATCCGGCTCTCAATCAGTCTATCTGGGAGAAGGCCCGACTGCTCGGATATGGCGATATCTTCCTCAATAGCGTGGCCGGGGCTGTCACAGACGACCACGTCCGTCTGATCGAAGCGGGAATACCCTCCGTAGATATCATTGAATATCATCCGGGTCAGGGTTTCAACCCTACGTGGCATACCACCGCAGATAATCTCGACAACATTGATAAAAATACGCTCGGCGCTGTAGGCAATGTAATATATGCCGTCATCACTGAGTAATAAGACAAAGATAATTTAAACAAACATCTATATATGGACTTCATTAAAGAACTCACTTGGAGAGGCATGATCCACAACGTCATGCCCGGCACGGAAGAACAGCTGAAAAAGGAAATGACAACCGCCTACCTGGGCATAGACCCCACAGCAGACAGCCTGCATATCGGCCACCTCTGCGGCGTGATGATGCTGCGCCATTTCCAACGCTGCGGCCACAAACCGCTCGCTCTTATCGGTGGCGCTACCGGAATGATAGGCGACCCCTCGGGCAAATCCGCTGAAAGAAATCTCCTCGATGAGAAGACACTCAGACACAATCAGGAGGCTATCAAAAAGCAACTTGCCCGCTTCCTCGACTTCGACTCAGACGCTCCCAATAAGGCTGAGATGGTGAACAACTACGATTGGACCAAAGACATCACATTCCTTGACTTCGCTCGAGAAATCGGCAAGCATATCACGGTCAACTATATGATGGCTAAAGACTCCGTGCAGAAACGTCTCAACGGCGAGGCACGCGACGGTCTCAGTTTCACGGAATTCACTTACCAACTCCTTCAGGGCTTCGACTTCCTGCACCTCTACGAGACCAAAAACTGCCGTCTGCAACTCGGCGGTTCCGACCAATGGGGCAATATCACTACCGGCAGCGAACTGATAAGACGCAAACTCGGCGGAGAGGTGTTTGCCCTGACATGCCCGCTGATCACTAAGGCCGACGGTGGAAAATTCGGCAAAACCGAGTCCGGCAACGTATGGCTTGACCCGAGATATACCTCTCCCTACAAGTTCTATCAATTCTGGCTCAATGTCTCCGACTCTGACGCTGAAAAATATCTCAAGATATTCACCTTCCTGACACAAGAGGAGATAGCAGCCCTCGTCGAGGAACATGCCAAAGATCCGGGGGCAAGACCTCTGCAGAAACGTCTCGCCAAGGAAGTGACCGTCATGGTACACGGTCAGGAGGCTTACGATGCTGCCGTAGAGGCCTCGCAAATCCTCTTCTCCAACAAGGCCGGAGAGACGTTGGCTCATCTTGATGAGAAAACGCTCCTTGACGTCTTTGACGGCGTGCCGTTCGCGAAAGTGGAGCGTGCAAAAATAGAAGCCGGCGTGCCCCTGCTCGATCTTCTCGCTGTAGAAACCCCTGTTTTCCCCTCAAAAGGTGAAGCGAGAAAAATGACCCAACAGGGTGGCGTGTCTATCAATAAGAATAAGGTTACCGACCCCAACACTGTCATTGACGCCGGTTATCTTCTTAACGATAAATACATCCTGGCGCAGAAGGGCAAAAAGAATTATACGCTCATCGAGGTTGTATAAGACGACCCCTTTACACGAAAAAATGTTAACGCAGGGGACTGATCGGCCTTCAAACCAAAATGCTCCCAAAAGCGTTTTATTTACAAAAAAAAGATTAATATTATGGACAAATTAAGTTATGCATGGGGCCTGGCAATGGGCAACCAGCTTAAAGCAATGGGCGTTAAGGAAATCAACGCCGAGTCATTCAAAGATGCCGTCAAGGTAGCATTTGATGGCGGCACACCTGAAATGGAGCCGGCAGAGGCACAGCAGATCATCCAGGATTATCTGCAGGATCTCGAGAAGAAGGCTTCCGCAGCCGCTCTCGAAGCAAACAAGAAGGTGCTTGACGAGCATGCTACAGCCGAGGGCGTACACGTTACTGCCTCCGGTCTGCAATACCGTATACTGAAGGAGGGTGAAGGCGCACAGCCTACTGCTGAAGATGAAGTTACCGTACATTATACAGGTAAACTCCTGGACGGCACTGTATTCGACTCAAGTGTAAATCGCGGCGAACCCGCTACCTTCCCGCTTAATCGCGTAATACCGGGCTGGACCGAGGGTGTCCAACTCATGAAGGAGGGCTCTAAGTTTGAATTTATGATCCCCTCAGACCTCGCATACGGTCCGCAGGGCATACCCAATGTAATTCCCCCGCACTCAGTGCTTATCTTTGATGTCGAACTCATTAAAGTAAATAAGAAATAAATGAAATTCGCTTATATATTGCCGGCTCTTTGTCTGGGCGTGGCTCTTACGGCTTGTTCCGGTAAGGACAAGAAGGCTGCGGACTCTGTCAAGGACACAGCCACCTTTGAAGTGGAACAGGCAGAAGATACCGCTGCAGCCGGTGCTGCCACTGCTTCGCAGTCGGATATGCCCTACAGCGCGGACTTCTTCATTGATGATGCCAATCAGGGCGCGCCCGGCGATTCAGCCAAATGGACCGCTACTCCTTCGGGACTCAAGTATACCGTCATAAAGCAGGGCAACGGACCCAAACCGGCATCTGAAGAGACTGTAGTGAAGGTGCACTACGCCGGCCAACTGACAGACGGCACACCGTTTGACTCCTCTTACGAGCGTGGCGAACCGATAGACTTCCCCCTCAACAGAGTGATTAAGGGCTGGACGGAAGGCGTGCAGTTGATGCCCGTAGGTTCTGTATATGAATTCTATATACCCGCTGCCCTCGCATACGGTGAGAATGGCGCCGGCACGATCCCCCCGAATGCTCCGCTCCTCTTCAAAGTGGAACTCCTGAGTATCGTAAAATAATATAAGAGAGTGCATTTATTATAATGAAAATAAGTGTTTTATCCCTAACTGTTACAGCCGTGGGACTGGTGTTGGCACTATGTGCCTGCACCGGCCGCACGGCTGATAATATGCAACCCTCCGGTGACACCGTGGAAGTCGTAATCCCGACTCAGGACGTGATGCAGGATTCTGTCATCGCCGCCGGAGATATATTATAATCTGTTGTCATTATGAATTTTAAAAAGTTATTGCCGATGCTCTTCCTCCCTTTGCTCACTGCGTGCGGAGGAGATAATGCGGAGCAGGCAAAATCAATCGCTGACTATAAAAACGCCACCACTGCCGACTCACTCGTATTCTATTTCGGACAGATGAGGGCTGCTGAATATTGGAGAGAGGCTCATGCTGACACTACTCTCGCTTCGCGTGAATCACGTGATGAATTCCTGAAGGGTCTGCGTGCCGGCATGGACGCAGTGAGAAGCAACATGGCTTACAATCAGGGTGTATATCTCGGCATCCAACTCGCCATGAACCTCAATGAAATGGATGAGGGATATGGCATCAAGACCAAGAAAGACATCATGCTTGAGGCATTCGCCGATGGTCTTCGAAATGATTCCGTGGTAGACTATACTGCGGCTGCAGAGGAATTTTCCACAATCATCAATGCCCTTAACACCCAAAAGGAGGAAAAGGACAGACAATTAGGCAAAGATGCCCTCGTTGCTGAGGCTAAGGCTCTTAAAATGACCAAAATCAACGATGACCTCTACGCGGCTGCTCCCAAAACGCCCGGCACCGGCAATCTATTACAGGTAGGCGACTCTGTGGCCGTCGTGCTCATAGTAACACAAGTGGGAGGAGAAGAGATCGACCGCCAGGCCAAACCCGATTTCAAGATCGGCTCATCGCTCATCGGTCCGATCACAGAGGCTCTGCTCACCATGAGAATTGGCGAAAACAGGGAATTTCTCACTACCCCCCCGGCTCTGATGGGTAGAGTATATGCACGCAGAGGACTCAAACCGAATGATCTTCTCAAGATAGAGATCTTCACCTCACCGGCAAAGCCTCGCACCGATAATGCCGCCTCCGGCAATGCATCGGCTGCGGGCAACCGTCAGATTAACCCCGTATCTGTAGTAACACAATGAAGAAAATAACTGTATTGGCTGCCGCCTCGGCTATCACACTGACGGCGGCAGCCGCTACTCCCTCATTTCCGGGGGGAGAAGAGGCCTGCAACAAATATATCGTCGAAAATATCAAATATCCGCAGGCTGCCAAGGATAATGGTATAGAGGGCATCGTCAATGTATCTTTCACCGTCAATACCGACGGCTCTATCGGCTCTATCAAAATCGACAATATGATAGACCCCGACCTGGAGCAAGAGGCTATCAGACTCGTTAAGTCAATGCCAAAATGGACTCCCGGCGACACACCGACCACCGTCACTCTGCCTATCAAGTTCTCACTGGAGTAAATGAAAACTTCTCTAATTTCTTTAGCAACCCTCCTTCTCTTACTCCTCTCTTCATGCGGCAACAGAAAGTCGGAATTTGACAGTGTGATATTCGACACTGCAATCGACGGTGACTTCTACGCTCAACGCGTAGAAGAACCTTCTCCTGCACCTGCAGAAGCACCCGGTGCTACATCTGATGACACTGCTGCTGCCGATACAGCACTTGTGTCCGCCGCTCAATACGACATCAAGGCCGGCCCTCGATACAATGACCGAATACGCATAAATAATATCGGACATCTGCATCAGGTGTTCAATGACAGCAATCATCAGCAACTCGAGCATGCTCAAAGGCTCGGCATCGATCCCATATATTCCGTTCGCGACCTCTACCGCACCCGCCGACCTATTGTAAAGGTAACCTCCAATCAATATTATACCGTCGACTCGCTGACTCACAGCCTCCCCTTTCTTGTGCCCGAGGCAGAGACACTGCTACGCACAATCGGCAAAAATTTCATCGACTCCCTCCACTCGCGCGGAGCCGACGGATACAAGATAATCGTCACCTCATTGCTACGCACGCCGACAAGCGTCAAGAAATTGAGGCGCGTCAATAGAAACGCTACTGAAAATTCCACTCATCAGTATGCCACTACCTTCGATATCACCTACTCCCGCTTTGACTGCGCCGACACTACCAGAACCATCCATCAGGGTGATTTGAAAAACCTGCTCGGTGAGGTGCTCAACGATCTGCGCAATCAAGGAAGATGTCAGGTGAAATTCGAAAGGCACACAGCCTGCTATCACATCACAGTACAATAAGCATACATTCCAACCCCACACCCCTATCGCCCACCACCTCATAACTCATAACTCATACCTAATACCTCATAAACTCATCCTCGGGGTCTTAAAACAATAACACAATTTTTATTGTTAAAAAAAGTAAAGACTCCGCTATGAATAAGACTGTAAAGAAAACACTCAAAATTACGGGCATCACTATCGGCTCTATCCTCCTGCTGATAGTCATCATACTGTGTGGAGTCTCGCTCTATCTCACACCGCAGCGACTCACTGACATCATCAATAAAGAAGCCTCAAAGTATCTGATGGCTGACATCAAAGCCTCCAACGTAAGATACACTCTATGGAAGTCGTTTCCTCGCCTTGACGTGGAGACCGACTCTATAATAATCTACTCCAGGACGCTTGACAGCATACCGGCGGACATCAAAAAGCAACTTCCTGATAATTACAGATTTCTCGCATCAATCCGCTCTTTCGCCGGACAAATCAATATCATCGACTTCATCTCCGGAAGATACGTGATACATGACGCCAAAATTGACGGGCTCAACTTCAACCTTGTGGCCTTCAATGACTCTGTCAACAATTACAATATCGTACCCGACTCTACGACCGGTTTCAAGAAGGTGCCTTACATCACGGCAAGTTCCATCATAATCAAGAATGCCGGAAATATGCAGTATTTTTCTGCAGCCACCGATACTAAGGCAAAACTGCAACTGGAAAAACTGCAACTCACCCGCCTTGACAAAGCCCCGGTATTCGGAAAAAGAGATAATAAATACAATCTCACCGTCAGCGGTAAAGTCACCGCTGCTACTGACGGCGTGACACTTCTAAATAATTTCCCTTTCTTCCTCAACGGCGATATGATGCTGAGGTTTGACCCGTTCCGCGTCAATCTCTCCGACTACGCAATCGACCTGGGAAACGTGAAAGGCAAACTGAATATGGCCGTCGGCATAGGCGACAATCCTTCGCTCGACCGCTTCCAATATGACATCTCATCGCTCAATCTGATGTCTCTGCTCGGATATCTGCCACAGAAATATGTGCCCGACCTCTCCGGAATACAACTCGAACTCCCGGTGGATGCCTCTGCACGCCTCACCTCTCCATGGCATTTCTCATCCGAAGACCTCCCCTCTCTGCAAGTGGTGGTAGACATCCCTAAAGGTGACATCTATTTCAATACTGCTGACAACGGCTCCGATCAGCCCGGGCAAGACTTCACTATCGGTCACTCCAACATCTCCGCTGTCTTTAACTTCGATGGCAGCAATCCCAATGCGTCTTCACTGATTATCAATCCCTTTGTTGTATCCACACAGGGTATTGAATGCACTACACAGGCCACTGTGTCGGATATCACTGCCCGGCCGCTTGTCAACGTGAAATGCAACGCACAGGCTCAACTCGACAATCTGCCCTCATTCGTGCAGATACCCGACAATTTTAACGCTACAGGAGATATCAATGCTACGGCTGACATCTCATTCAGAATAGCAGACTTCTCTCAAAAGGCTCTCGCGGAAGGTCTATACGACGTCATCGCTGACGCTGATGTGAATATTCCCAAGGCTACATTCTCAGACAAGGCAGCCAACGTATCCGCATTCGCTGACCGACTCAATCTCAATATCAAGACCTCTTCGCCCAAACTCACGCAAGACAATTACGCCAACACCAGTCTTGTCGCTACTCTTACGGCTAATACTGCTTCCGCCAATATTGACGGTCAAAAAATCGCCATCAACGGCCTCTATGCCAAATCGGCCGATATAATGCCTACCGGCATCAATCAGCTCAATCTATCTTTCGCGGCGGATAAAGTGACGTATTCAGGCAACGGCAATGCGATTACTGCCGTCAGACCCGATATGCGTCTAAATTTAGCAAAGAGAAACACGCCATATACTCCCTCTCCTTCACAATATACCGCCGAAGCAGCGCTCCGTCAGCTCGAACACTCTCCGGAATACATCACTGTCTCAACTCCCGATGCAGTAAGACAATTCCTGGCCAACTATGACTTCACTACGCTTATCAAATGTCCGGCCATCTATATAGGCAACCCGGCATCGCGCAATGCTGATGTCATCTCACAACTCAGCGCCACCATCACTCCTGACAGAGTGGACTTACACAGACTCTCAGCCAATATACAGTCTACTCGCGCCCGCCTCGCTGCCGACATCTCCGGACTGCGTGATTTCCTTATGGATAATAAAAACGTGCAGCCGCTATATGTCAATATGCAGGCCGATGTGGATACGGTGAATATCAACAAACTCGCTCACGCCTACTTTACCTCTCACGGAGGTGTGCCGCAGCAGAAAGTCACCGTACAGTCGCTCGCCTCCGACTCCATAGCATATCTGATACCGAGAAATATCACCGCTGATATAAAGGCGAAAGCCAAAGAGACTGTATACACCAATCTGCATCTATACAATCTCTACACCACTCTGACGCTTGACAAGGGACAGGCGGCCGTCAACGGACTCAACATCTCCTCCGACTTCGGACATGCCGCCCTCGACCTCAATTATAATACGGCCAACGTAGACAGCATCGGATTTAATGCCGATCTGGCTATCACGGACGTAAATATCGTCAACTTCTTCAAGAACTTCCACGCGCTGCTGATGATGATGCCGCAAATGAAAAATCTTGACGGCAATCTGTCAATATACGGCAGCATAGCCGGCTCAATTTTCCCCGATATGGTAATCAACGTGCCGGGAATGTCGGCTGACTTCAATCTGCAGGGAAGAGGACTCACCGTACATCAGAGCAACTTCATAAGACGTGTCACCAGGATGATGCTCATTCCCAATGATGACGACCTGCATATCAAGGATATGGATGTCTTCGCACATATACACGGAAATCTGCTGCAACTCGATCCCTTCCTCTTCGAATTTGACCGCTACAAACTGCGCATGCTCGGTATCAACAATTTCAACGGTGACCTCTATTATCAGGTGGCGCTTAAGGAAAATCCTTTCCATATACCCTTCGCCATCAATATCGAAGGTCTCTTCCATCATCCGAAACTGAGGTTTTCAGACACCAGATATGATACTGAAAAGGCGCTCCGAATCTCGCAGAGTATCATGGAGCAAAACAATGTCAACGTCGTCGGTATGATGAAGGGATTTATTAATGAATTCCTGCGCAAAGCCGCTCAGGCTGCCACCGACCCCAATCTCTCACTATAGACCCCATCCGACAAAAGAGAAGAAATGTCAATAATCCTTACTGATCAGAACGTAGTCTCACTCCATCCCGCCCTTATCATGGAGGTGGCTACAAGACATGACGCCAGGACTATAATAGTCCCTGCCGGTGAAGCATCCAAATCACTTGCCACACTTGCTTACGTATGGGAAAAAATGACGGAATACGGAGCTACAAGACACACCACGCTATACTGCATCGGAGGAGGAATGATAACCGACCTGGGAGGCTTCGCGGCTGCATGCTTCAAGCGCGGCATTCCTCACGTCAACATTGCCACAACTCTGCTCGCCGCCGTAGATGCTGCCGTTGGAGGGAAAACGGGCATCGACTTCATGGGACTCAAAAACGAACTCGGCGCCTTCAAAATGCCCGAAGACACCACGGCATATATTCCGGCATTCCACACCCTGCCACCTCTGGAGATACTCTCCGGCTGGGCTGAGGCGGTAAAGACCGCTTATATCGACAGCGCCGAGATGACCGGACGTATTCTCGCCCTTAATCCTCTTGATATCACCGACGAGGATATGGAGGAGGTGGTAGACTTCTGCCGACAGACCAAAACACGCGTCGTCACCGAAGACCCTACGGAGAAAGGCCTCAGAAAGATACTCAACTTCGGACACACCGCCGGCCACGCCCTTGAGACGATGATGATGCTGCGCGACACACCCATGCCTCATGGTGTTGCCGTGGCTCACGGCATTCTGATAGCCCTGATACTGAGTTATGACATTCTCGGACTTCCGCAATCTCACGTCACTCAATATGCGGCATGGCTCAAGGAATATTATCCGCGTATACCCTTCTCCTGCAAGGATTACGATGAGATATGCCGCATAGCGTCTCACGATAAAAAGAATGCGACAGCACACGGTGAATACAATTTCGTCTTGCTTCAGGATATCGGAAAGCCGCAATATGATGTCAAGGTCAGCGCTGCACAACTCCGCAATGCCCTCGACCTCTACCAGACCCTCATCTGATATCATTTTGCTTCCCTTGAGCCTTATATTAGAATAATTTTCTCCCTGCACACATGCATTAACATTATTTTGTGGGATGGGGTCTAAAATTTTATTATATTTGCATATCATTAACCATTATATACCATGGAAGAAAAAATCAAAGCAATTTTCGCTGAAAAATTCGGCGCTCCCCAAGGTCAGCTTTATGCCTCCGCCGGACGCATCAACCTGATAGGTGAACACACTGACTACAACGGTGGATTCGTATTCCCCGGTGCCATCGACAAAGTGATAATGGCCGAAATACGGCCCAACGGCACTGACACCGTAAGAGTCTACTCCATCGATATCGACGAATATGTAGAATTCGGTCTCCGTGAAGAGGATGCTCCCACACAGTCATGGGCGCGCTATATCTTCGGAATATGCCGCGAAATAATCAAACGCGGCGGCGTGGTGAAGGGCTTCGACACTGTTTTCGCCGGCAATGTGCCTCTCGGCGCCGGTCTTTCCTCCTCCGCCGCCCTCGAATCATGCTTCGCTTTCGCACTCAATGACCTTTTCAACGATAACAAGATCGATAAGTTTGAACTCGTGCTTATCGGACAGGCCACTGAACACAACTATTGCGGTGTGAATTGCGGCATCATGGACCAATTCGCTTCCGTTTTCGGCAAAAAGGATAACCTGATGCGTCTTGACTGCCGTTCACGCGAATACGAATATTTCCCCTTCCATCCCAAAGGATATAAACTGGTGCTCGTAGACAGCCGTGTGAAGCATGAACTCGCCGACTCTCCCTACAACAAGCGCCGTGAGTCTTGCGAACGTGTGGCCGAAACGCTCGGCGTGGAGACTCTCCGCGATGCCGACATGCAGATGCTGCTCAATGCTAAAGATAAAATCAGCGATGAAGACTTCGCAAGGGCAAAGTTCGTCATCGAAGAGAAAGACCGCGTACTGGCCGTCTGCGACGCTCTGCTGCATGATGACTACGACACGGTAGGACAAAAGATGTATGAGACTCACAGAGGCCTCTCCAAGGATTATGAGGTGAGCTGCGAAGAACTCGATTTCCTCAATGATATAGCCCGTGAATGTGGGGTGACCGGCTCCAGAATTATGGGTGGCGGCTTCGGAGGCTGCACCATCAATCTTGTCAAGGATGATCTGTATCAACACTTCATCGATGAGGCTACCACCAAATTTGAAGCAAAATACGGGCACAAACCTCAGATCTACGACGTAATCATCTCCGACGGCGCCCGCAAACTCTAACCACCTCATCACTCATAACTCATCACTCATAACTAAAATGCTGATTTCCACAAGACAATATCATTCTCCGGCAGGCGTCATCACGCTGATACGCGTTACCAACGACTCCGGTGCCTCCGTCACTCTCTCCTCACTCGGAGCGGGCATAGTCACTGTCAAGGTGCCTGACCGCGACGGAAATATAGAAAACGTTGCCCTCTCTTACGATAACCCGGCCG
Organism: uncultured Sangeribacter sp.; assembly: GCA_964456155.1. Classification (GTDB taxonomy): domain Bacteria; phylum Bacteroidota; class Bacteroidia; order Bacteroidales; family Muribaculaceae; genus Lepagella. The sequence goes on along the minus strand of CAYVZJ010000025.1, from coordinate 2,567 downwards.
ACTATCTCAACGATGGTCCCTGTCTGGGCAAGATACCGGGCAGATATGCCAACCGTATCGCTGCCGGTCATCTCGAGATAGAGGGGAAGGAATATTCTCTTCCCATCAATAACGGGCCCAATCATCTGCACGGCGGACCGGACGGCTTCCAAAACCGTATCTGGGACTACGAACTGCTGGCCAACGGCGTGCGCTTCTCTATCGTCTCTAAAGACGGAGATGCGGGATATCCGGCCGAGGTGAAGGCTACGGCTGAATACCGATGGAGCGACCAAAACGAACTCTCCCTTTCACTCTCGGCTGAGAGCGATGCGCCCACGGTAATCAATCTTACCAACCATGCCTACTGGAATCTTGACGGCGCGGATGCCGGCAATGCCTTGCATCATACTCTGAAAATTAAGGCTGAAAAGTGGCTCCCTACTGACGAGACACTCATTCCGCTCGGGACGCTCGCTGACGTTGAGGGCACGCCTATGGACTTCAGAGAGGCAAAACCCGTCGGACTAAACATACATCAGGACTTTCCGGCGCTCAAATACGGCAAAGGTTATGACAACTGCTGGGCGCTTGACGGCTGGCAAGACGGAAAGATGATAGAGGAGGCTGTAGTGCTTTATTCGGAAAAGACGGGCCGAAAACTCATCATCGATACCGACCAACCGGGCGTACAGATATATAGCGGCAACTGGCTCAGCGGTTCGCCGATAAATCATAAAGGCGAGTCATACCGCGACTATGACGGCATAGCGATAGAGGCACAAGGCTGGCCGGACGCTCCCAATCGTCCGGAGTTTCCCTCACAACTGCTCACTCCGGAGCATCCCTACCGCCGCGAAATCAGATTCCGCTTTCCGCAGCCATAGACCCGCCTGCCTCGCTCTGTCTGCGCCATTTCATAAAGAGATAAGTGCAGAGAGCCATTATCGCCAGGCCTATGCCTTCGCTCACTGCCAAAGGCAGACCTACACCGGAGATATAAGTGCCGGCGGGAGCATAGCAGATAAAGGTAACACAGAGGGCTGTCATAAACATCGCCGGTATCATCGTGATAAGATAGGCCTTGCGATAACGGGCAAGATAGACGCTGCATGCCCACAAGGTGAAGATAGAGAGCGTCTGATTACACCAGGCGAAGTAACGCCACAGAATGTCAAAATTGATATTGATGAGCAAATAGCTCACTCCTACAATGGGAAGCGTCACGAGAAGGCGCTTCCCGAATTTTTTCTGCGGAAGTCCGATGGCATCCGCAATGATAAGGCGAAGGCTGCGCATCGCCGTATCTCCGGTTGTAATAGGAGCTGCGATGACACCTAATATTGCTAATACGCCACCGAATGCGCCAAGCCATTTCACGCATACCTCATGCACGAGAATGCCGGCATCCTGGCCGTGAGACGCCATATAATCGGCCAATGGTCCGTAGCCTCCGGTGAAGGCAATCGCTGCGGCCGCCCATATCAGGGCCACGATACCCTCAGACACCATCGCACCGTAAAACACCTTTCGGCCATGCTTCTCATTCGTAAGACAGCGAGCCATCATCGGACTCTGGGTGGCATGAAAGCCCGAAATCGCACCGCACGCTATCGAGATACACATCATCGGAAAAATCGGAGCCGCCTCGCCGGCCGGATGACGGTTGAACATCCCTTCTGAAAAACCGTCAGGTATCTCTATTCCGCTGAATATCATATATCCCATGATGCCGACGGCCATGAAGAGCAATGCAAACCCGAACAACGGATAGAGATTGCCGATGAGTTTGTCGACCGGAAGCAAGGTGGCCAGGATGTAGTACAGGAAGATACATACAGCCCAGAAGGTGCCGTTCAGATGCTCCGGAGTCAGTGTAGCAAGAAGATTTGCCGGAGTGCGCACGAATACGGCTATCACCATCACAAGCAGGATGCATGTGAAGATGCTCATCACAATCTTGACGTTGCGTCCCAATTCGCTGCCCACTATCTCCGGGAGGGATTTGCCACCGAGGCGGAGGGATATCATGCCGGAAATAAAATCATGCACGGCGCCGGCAAATATCGTGCCGAGCACTATCCACAGGAACGAGGCCGGACCATACATCACACCCATTATTGCACCGAATATCGGTCCTACGCCGGCAATGTTAAGAAACTGTATCAGATAGACCTTCCACGTAGGCATAGCCACGTAATCTATGCCGTCAGCCATCGTTGTGGCCGGAGTCGGTCGGTTGCTGTCTGTCTTGAATACCCTCTCCACGAGAGAGCCATAAAATACGTAGCCCAATACGAGAGCCACCAATGCTATAAGAAATGCAGTCATGATTTAAGCTGAAAAGTAAGAAATGCGGTCATCCTCAGAATGACCACAAACAATCGTTTCTGTTAATTATCCTCAAAGTTATAACTTTTTTCGGTTACAGCATAATTTTCTGAAGCAATATCTATCAAAAGATATAGACTCCTTTCCACAAAAAACACAAGATTTGCTGAAAAAAATTGCATATCTGAATTTTATTTAATAACTCATTTTGGACACTATATAAGACACAAAACAGCTGTAAGGAACTAAATATATGT
>CAYVZJ010000024.1:0-39142 GCA_964456155.1 uncultured Sangeribacter sp. | reverse complement strand
TGCCCATGCGGATACCCTCCTTGAAGCAGCATGCGCCTACGGGACGGATCATGAATTCCTGGAAACAGATGGGAGCGTCAGAGTGAGCACCACCGTTGATGATATTCATCATGGGCACGGGGAGCACGTAAGTGTTGGCACCACCGATATATTTGTAAAGGGGAAGGTCGAGATATGCGGCAGCAGCCTTTGCACAAGCCAAAGAAACGCCGAGGATAGCGTTAGCACCGAGGTTTGACTTAGTGTCAGTGCCGTCTAGTTTGCACATAGCCTCGTCGATGCCTACCTGGTCAAGGACATTCCAACCTTTGAGAAGCTCTGCAATAGGACCGTTGACATTAGCTACAGCCTTAGTCACGCCTTTACCCATATAGCGGTTTTTGTCACCGTCACGGAGTTCGAGAGCCTCGTTGACACCTGTGGAGGCACCTGACGGAACGGCTGCACGGCCCATAACGCCGCTTTCAAGGATTACGTCTACTTCTACTGTCGGATTGCCGCGTGAATCGAGAATTTCGCGACCGATAACTTTTTCAATCTTCATAGTGTTATTGAAATTTGTTAAGTGTGTTGTTAATATATAAGTTGTTGATAAAAATAATCTTATCTCTCTATATTATAACGACTCCGGTGTCAAATGGTTTGATACCGAAGTCGTCATTATCATCGTTGACTGAATTTAGGGTCATTCTTCAGAAGCCACTGTGCAATCTGCACTGCATTCAGGGCTGCACCTTTCTTTATCTGGTCGCCTACCACCCACATTGTCAATCCCTTGTCATCCGAGATATCCTTTCTTATTCTGCCGACATATACCGGGTCTTTTCCGGTAAGGTCTAAAGGCATGGGATATTGCTTCTGAGCCGGATCATCTATCACTACGAGTCCCTCGGCATTAGAGAGAGCCGAGCGAGCCTGTTCGAGTGATACGGGCTCTTCTGTCTCTATCCAAAGCGCCTCACTGTGAGCGCGGAGCACCGGCACGCGTATGCAAGTAGCCGACACACGGATATCGTCAGAGTGCATTATCTTACGGGTCTCATGATACATCTTCATCTCCTCCTTGGTATAGTCATTCTCTTGGAAGACGTCTATATGAGGGATAAGATTATATGCGAGTTGGTAAGCAAATTTGTCTACCACCGGATCCTTGCCTTCATGGATATCGACATACTGTTGCTGAAGTTCGACCATTGCCTGCTGGCCCGCACCGGAGGCTGCCTGATAGGTAGCGACGTGCACTCGCCGTATCGGAGAAATGTCGTTGATAGGCTTCAGAACCACTACCATGAGTATCGTTGTGCAGTTGGGGTTACCGATAATATTGCGGGGACGGTCGAGAGCATCCGCCGCATTCACTTCCGGCACCACTAAGGGCACATCCTTATCCATTCGGAAGGCAGAAGAGTTGTCGATCATCACTGTGCCATGACGGGTGATAACATCCGCAAACTTCTGTGAAGTGCCTGCTCCGGCAGAGGTAAAGGCTATATCCACACCTGAAAAATCGGAGTCTTCACTAAGTAACTCCACTATATAATCCTTACCTTTGAAAGGGATTGCAGAGCCGGCTGAACGCTCCGAACCGAATAACCGGAGATTATCTATCGGGAAATTTTGCTCTTCGAGAACGCGCAGGAATTCATGTCCTACGGCCCCGGAAGCACCTACTATTGCTATATTCATCAAAAATAATAGCTACTATGTGAGAAATTACTGTTTGCCGGAAGTCGCTACCTCTTTAGCGATTTTCTTGACGAGGCCTTGGAGCACATTGCCCGGACCGAGTTCTACGAATTCAGTAGCACCGTCTTTTACCATTGCCTGCACGTCTTGCGTCCAACGTACGGGAGCCGTGAGTTGCTTAACGAGATTTGCCTTTATTTCAGCAGGGTCGGTGTGAGGCTTGCCGTCAACGTTCTGATATACCGGACATACCGGAGTCTTAAACTCGGCAGCCTCAATAGCTTCGGCGAGTTCTTCCTGGGCAGGCATCATGAGCGGAGAATGGAAAGCGCCGCCTACTTTTAGTTTGAGAGCGCGCTTTGCACCGGCCTCGAGCATTTTGGCACACGCAGCATCAATGCCTTCAATCGTGCCGGAAATCACTACCTGACCGGGACAGTTGTAATTTGCCGGAGCAACAACGTCATCAACAGTAGCGCAAATCTCCTCGACCTTTTCATCGGGAAGAGCGAGCACGGCAGCCATGGTAGAGGGCTGGAGTTCACATGCTTTCTGCATGGCCATCGCACGCTTGGAGACAAGCTTGAGACCCTCCTCAAAACTGAGAGCGCCGGCAGCCACGAGAGCGGAAAATTCGCCGAGGCTATGACCGGCTACCATATCGGGCTTGAAGTCTTCACCGAGCGACTTAGCAAGAAGCACACTGTGGAGGAAGATGGCCGGCTGGGTAACCTTTGTCTGGCGGAGGTCCTCCTCGGTGCCTTCAAACATCAGGTCGGTGATGCGGAAACCGAGAATTTCATTTGCCTTTTCAAAGAGTTCGCGAGCTTCAGGATTTGTATCATATAATTCCTTACCCATGCCTACAAACTGGGCTCCCTGTCCGGGAAATACATACGCTTTCATTCCTATAATTCTTTTTATTTCTAATGTTTTACCTTTCAAACTGCAAAATTAATCATTTTTTCCGAATATCTAACTAATAATTGCATTATCTTGGCGTTAACCGGTATTTATTATCACCTATATTATTTATTTGAGAACATAGCCGGATTATCTCAGCGACCCCTGTATTCACATTATTACCGGACTATGGTTTTTCGCATTTCCGAAATTTTCGGAAATATTTCTGATTTATTTCCGGAATTTCCGGAAATGCTATTCACACATGATTAAAATTGCTACTTTTGTATCCTATTGAGAATATTCTTTGGATAAATGGAAAAGATACCTGTAGGGCGTTTTGCCCCCTCCCCTACCGGCCGTATGCATCTCGGCAATATTTACACTGCGCTCATGTCATGGCTCTCCGTAAAGAGTCGTGGCGGCAAATGGATATTGCGCATTGAGGATCTTGATCCTCAACGCTCCAGACCGGAATATACTGCCATGATAGAGGACAACCTGCAATGGCTCGGACTTCAATGGGATGAAGGAGGCACCGCCGATTTCGGTCATAACGGACCATACTCCCAGAGTCGGCGCTCGGAAATATATCGTGAAGCCTTGAGCCGCCTCAACGAGCAGTCACTGCTATATCCATGCTCCTGCACCCGCGCCGACATACTTTCCGCACAGGCTCCCCACCAGTCGGATGGCAGAATTGTATATGGGGGACGCTGCCGACCCCACTCCATGCGGCCACTTGATGAAGAAGAACTCTCCGGCTCCGCCATAAGAATGATTGTCGATAATCGCGACATCTGTTTCACAGACAAGATCTGCGGTCAGCAAAAAGTAAATCTGGCTGATCATTGCGGCGATTTTATCGTTAGGAGAGCGGACGGAGTGGCAGCTTACCAACTCGCTGTCGTGGTAGATGATGCGATGATGGGAGTTACGGAAGTGATGCGCGGTGATGACCTTCTGCTTTCTACGGCTCAACAACTTTATCTTTTTGATAAATTAGGTTATCAAGCACCCGAATATGCGCATTTACCACTGATACGCAATGAAGAGGGACAGCGCCTCTCCAAAAGGGATAAATCTCTCAGTATGGAGCAGTTGAGAAAGGAATTCACACCGGAGCAAATTCTGGGCAGATTAGCCCGGCTTGCCGGACTGCGTCAAGAAAATTCACCGATTGGTTTAGACTCTCTTTTGGCAGAATACTCCGACTTATATCTACAAAAAACGATAACAGAGTCTTGAAAAATGATATATTTTTCGTAATTTAGCGGTTGAGATGAATTATGCGCCTCCAATAGATGAGAAAAAGCTGGTAGAAAACCTGCAAAACGAGAGAACGGCACACGCCGCTTTCGATACCCTCATGCGCGCATATTCCGAGCCTCTATACAGTCATATCAGAAAGATGGTGGTAAATCACGATGATGCCAACGATCTTCTGCAAAATGTCTTCATCAAGGCTTGGAACAACCTTCACAATTTTCGTGGAGAGGCCAAACTCACCACCTGGCTTTACAAAATAGCCGTCAATGAATGTATCAATCATCTCAAGAAGGAGCGCACACGTCATAATGTTGCTTCCAATGATGAGAATGACTCGTTTCTGCTTGACAATATTGAAGCCGACACATACTTTGACGGTGACGAAGCGCAGGCTCAACTCCAGCAAGCCATCGCCTCACTGCCTGAAAAACAGCGTCTCGTATTCAACATGCGCTACTTTGACGAAATGAAATATGAGGAAATCTCCGACATCCTCGGCACGAGCGTCGGAGCCCTAAAGGCCTCATACCATCATGCTGTAAAAAAAATCACGGATTTGCTTCAACTCTGAGTTCAACCATCCAAAACTTAATACATCACCATGTCTACCGTCTCCACTTTCGCAACAGATTGCTATAAGATATTTGCAGACTCCACATCAGATTATCATATCACCGATGATATCGATGCTCTTGCTAAAAATCCGTTTCAGGCGAATACTATTGAGCATATTCTATATGCAAAAAATTGGATTGACGCCGTGCAATGGCACCTTGAAGACATCATTCGCGACCCGAACATTGACCCGGTGAAAGCTCTTGAAATCAAGCGGCGTATAGACCGCTCCAACCAGGAGCGAACAGATATGGTGGAGGAATTTGACACTTATTTCCGGGAAAAATACCGCGAGGTAAAAGTGATGGAGCATGCCACTATCAATACGGAAAGTCCGGCATGGGCACTCGACCGTCTCTCTATCCTTGCTTTGAAAATCTACCACATGCAGGCAGAGGCAAACCGCACGGATGCATCGGAGGCACATAAGGCAAAGTGCTCTGCAAAACTCGATATACTTCTCGAACAGCGAGATGATCTTATCGCTGCCATAGATACACTGCTGGATGACATCGCTGCCGGAAGAAAATATATGAAGGTTTACCGGCAGATGAAGATGTATAACGACGCTGAAACCAATCCGGTATTATATGGCTCGAAATAAGACCCATTTCCACAAAAAATGATAATGCAGGGGTCTAAGAGTATTGAGCGAGGTCTCACAGTGGCTTTATCTCGTTTTTCCGCCATTGGAGATGTCGCTATGACCATTCCGGCAGTCTATAATCTATGCGCTGCCTATCCGGATGTCAATTTCATTTTTCTCACCCGCCGCAAGATGGCCGACCTCTTTGTCAACCCTCCGGCCAACCTGACAATTGAGGGCATCCACCTCGAGGATTATAAAGGCATTAAGGGAATACTCCGGCTCTCTAAAGAAATTCGAAGGAAATACGATATTAATCTCTACATCGACTTGCATAATGTATTGCGGAGCCGATTGTTAGAAATATTTTGGCGCTTGAATGGTATTCCGGCATACGTTATAGATAAAGGACGCAAAGAGAAGCGAAAACTTACACGCAAGAGGAATAAAATGCTCGTTCCACTCAAATCTCAGCATGAGCGTTACCGAGAGACGATAGCGCGAGCAGGATTTAAAGAGATTTCCGATACTTTCAAGGGCATTTTCAACGGACGCTCGAAGTCAGACACAAGTTTATTTTCCGATATCGTCGCTACAAAAAAGGATGAATATTGGGTAGGAGTAGCACCTTTTGCCGCTCACGAAGGCAAAATCTATCCTACTGACAAAATGCAGGAGGCTCTTGATATTGTGAAGCGTACATGCCCCGGGGTAAAATTCTTTTTCTTCGGAGGTGGTGACAACGAACAGACCATCACCGAAGAATGGGCACGCAGATATCCCGGCTCTATATCTCTTGCCGGCAAAAGATATGGCTTTGCAAAAGAAATGGCTCTCATCAATCACCTTGACACAATGCTGACGATGGATTCTGCAAATATGCACTTGGCAGCATTGGCATCCGTGCCTACTGTAAGCATCTGGGGCGCTACACATCCCTATTGCGGCTTTAGGGCTTGGCGGCAACATGATGATGACCGTTATGATGATGATACGGTACAGATACAACTCCCCTGCCGTCCCTGCTCAGTATACGGCAACCGACCTTGCCGCCATCAAAATCTACTATGTCTTAAAGGCATATCTCCGCAAAGTGTCGCATCCAAAATTCTCTCTACTCTAAATATCAAATAACCACTTGGAATTTTGAAATTCACAAGATAGCCCATAGAATAAATATAACATATATATATAACGCGATTGCGGCCGCTTTCTCAAGTGGCCGCAATCACGTGTTTTCCATAATACTTTTATAACTAACCTAACATCATGAAACAATTTTTCAACTTTCTGTAATTATAACATACCCGCCCCAAAAAAGGTTTGATATCTTCCAAAAAAAATTTCATAGGGGGATGCTGCTGTCGGTGAAGGGCGAAAGTGGGGTGGATCTAAACTATTTTGGGGGTTGGGGGGTTTTAATGTTATAGATTTCATATCCACTGTAAATTCAATCGCTATGATTAAGAATTTGAAATATTTCCTTATAGCTGTCGCCGGATTTTTCGGCACGTCATCCGCTTCTGCTCAATATTATCAGATAGCCAACCAAATTACAGACATGCTTCAGCCGGCTCTCTTCGGTGGCTTTAATTATAAAGGATACGTGGAGGGCGACTTCATTAAAGGTGTAGGCAGTTATAACGCCAACTTCGTGGGTGTCTCCACCTCACAGGGCTTCAGATACAGCAACTGGCTCTTTATGGGTGTAGGCCTCGGCGTGGACGTCGTGATGGCGAATACCGGCGACAATTTCGGCAACTGGCAAGGTCCCGACCAAGATTATCGTGATCACGGCAGTATGACATCCGGAGTCATGATACCGCTTTTCACAGATTTCCGCTTCAATATAGGAGGCCCTAAATCCACATCCTTCTTCATTGACCTGAAATTGGGTTGCTCCTTCCTGGCAAGCAATAACTACATACAGATTAATGACGGCTATCTTACCACCCAGCAATATTTCCTCTTCAAGCCGTCAATGGGCGTGCGGATACCCACTAACAGTCAGAACAGCAAACAGGCTGTAAATGTGGGCGTAACTTATCAACTTCTTACGGCCAACTACTGGTCATCATGGAATCGCAGCGTGACACTCAACGGTCTTGGTGTCAACGTCAGCTATGAGTGGTAATTTGTCTATCTTAGCAAATTTTTGTAATTTTACAGTCCGTTTTATACAGACTGTAAAATATGCAGAATAGCAGACAATATGCCGGCCTCACAAGAACACAAGTAGAGGAGAGCCGCAAGATACATGGCATCAACCTTCTGTCTGAGAAGAAAAAGACACCGTGGTGGAAACTTCTTCTGAAGAAATTCTCAGACCCTTTAATAATCATATTGTTAATAGCAGGACTTGCCTCCATAGGTATATCCTGCTATGAATATTATATTCTTGAGAAGGGACTGAGCGTCTTCTTTGAACCGGCCGGCATCATCATCGCCATATTATTGGCGACAGTGCTCGGTTTCCTTTTTGAATATAAGGCAGATAAGGAGTTTGCCCTCCTCACTCAAGTCAATGACAGCGAACCGGTGACGGCTATCCGCAACAGCCATCCGGGGAAAGTGCCCAAGAAGGATATCGTAGTCGGAGACATCGTAATTCTCAATACGGGCGAGGAGATACCGGCCGACGGCGAACTGCTCGAAGCCATATCGATGAGTGTAGATGAGTCGACACTCACCGGCGAACCGATATGCAGCAAAACGACCGACCCCTCCAGATACGACAGCGAGGCCACGTTCCCTTCCAATCACGTGCTTCGTGGCACGAAGATAATGGAGGGTCATGGCGTAATGCGCGTCCTTGCCGTAGGCGACCATACCGAACAAGGTAAGGTGATGCAGTCGGCACAAATAGACCGCAGCGTCCCCACTCCGCTAAGCGTGCAACTTGACGGACTCGGCAAACTTATTTCCAAAATTGCAGCAGTAATCTGCGTGCTCGTAGTGATAGGTCGTTTCGTGACTTTTGCATTCAGCGGACCGGAAACTACGGCAGAGATCATCACCTACTCCTTACAGACAGTCATGCTTGCCGTCTCTCTGATGGTAGTGGCCGTACCCGAGGGACTCCCTATGGCTATCACCCTGGCGCTCGCTTACTCCATGCGAAGAATGCTCAAGACTAATAATCTGGTGAGAAACCTACATGCCTGCGAGACTATGGGGTGTATCACTACAATATGCACTGACAAGACCGGCACACTGACGCAAAACCGAATGCAAGTAGCCGAGACAATTTTCTTCGGAAATCCCCCTCAGGAAGTAATCTATGAAGGTATAGCCGTCAATTCCACGGCGCGGATAGAGAGAGACAGAGAAAAGGCTGAGGTATTGGGCAATCCTACCGAGGGCGCACTCCTGCTCTGGCTTCTCTCCAAGAATATAGACTATGTCACCCTTCGCGAACATGCTACGGTATTGGAAGAAATCACCTTCTCCACGGAACGCAAATATATGGCTACGCTGGTGAAATCCAACGACGGCAGGAAGATGCTGTACGTGAAAGGCGCACCGGAGATAGTCTACCGTCTTTGCAAAGTTAAATCCGGAGTAACAGAGGAGGAACTTAACGCACAGTTGGCCGTCTACCAAGATCAGGCAATGCGCACTCTCGGATTTGCATACGCAATAATACCGGAGGGTAGCGAAGGTATAAAAGATGGTAAGATCTCTGATGCAGACCTGCAATTCATGGGCATTGCCGCCATATCCGACCCGGTGCGCAGCGACGTGCCTCAGGCTGTAACAGATGTGACAGATGCGGGCATAGACATTAAGATCGTCACCGGCGACACACCCGGCACAGCACGCGAAATAGGAAGTGAAATCGGACTATGGGATGACTCTGTGGATGACGACAGCAACATCATCACGGGTCCGGAATTTGCCGCTCTTGATGATGATACACTTAAAGAGCGAGTGAGGGATATAAAGATTATAGCACGAGCCAGACCGCTTGATAAAAAACGTCTGGTGGAGTCTCTGCAATCTTTAGGGGAGGTTGTAGCCGTAACCGGCGACGGCACCAACGACGCACCGGCGCTTAAAGCTGCTCATGTAGGTCTCTCGATGGGCGATGGTACGGCCGTGGCTAAAGAGGCCTCTGATATTACTATCATCGACAATTCATTCTCATCGATAGGACTGGCTGTAAAATGGGGCAGGTCGCTATATCGCAATATTCAGAGGTTTCTTCTCTTCCAACTCACGGTCAATGTCGCAGCCTGTCTTATAGTCCTTGCCGGAGCATTCATCGGCCTGGAGTCTCCCCTCACCGTCACCCAGATGCTTTGGATTAATCTGATCATGGACACCTTTGCAGCGCTCGGGCTTTCATCCCTTCCTCCCACAGACTCTGTGATGCGCGACAAGCCGCGTAGCCGAAATGCCTTCATCATTACCTCGGCAATGTGGAGTATGATTGCTGTTACGGGTGTTCTCTTTTTTATCTTCCTTTTGGGTCTTCTCATATATCTCGGGCATGCCGATATCAATACGGTGACGGATCTTATGGCGTTTGATTTTACAGGTTATAAAGAATTGACTCCTTACGAATTGTCTCTATTCTTCACTACATTTGTATTCCTGCAGTTCTGGAATATGTTTAACGTAAAGGCTATAGGCTCCGGCAAGTCTGCATTTGCCCTGAAGGGATGTGAGAGTTTCTGCCTGGTGCTGTTGGTGATTTTCATCGGCCAGATACTGATAGTGCAATTTGGAGGCTTATTCTTCAATGTGGTGCCGCTAAGCATTACCGACTGGCTGTGGATCATCGGAGGCACTTCAGTAGTGCTTTGGATTGGCGAGATATGCCGGCTGATAAAGACTATCGTCAATAGGCTAAAGAGCAAGCGCAGGAACAGATTATAATAATAATGTCAAGGGTAGATATATATATATATCCAACACATAAAAGAGGAGAAGTCTTTCGGCTTCTCCTCTTTTTGTTAACAAATAGTTTTCTATAATCAGATTTACTCTACTGTCATTTCACCTACGATCGGTGTGGTAAGATAATTGACTATCTCATCTTTTGAGAGTCCGCTACCCAACAGATACATCATCTTGGTGACCGCTGCCTCTACAGTGATATCATATCCGCTGATGACGCCTGCTTTGGCAAGCATATCGCCGGTATAGTATCTCTTCTGCTCATCTTCGCCATTCTGACACTGAGTGACATTAAAAATAATCAGGCCACGGCTGACTGCATCTGCGAGGGCATCCAAAAACCACTGCTCTGTAGGTGCATTACCTGCTCCAAACGTACGCAGTATGACTGCCTTGATGCCGGGAGTGGCAAGTTGAGCCTTTACTACATCCTCTGTAATACCCGGATAGAGCCACAATACCAACAGATTGGAATCCATTGAATAGAAGGGATTGAGAGGCAGTTGCTCTTCATGGCGCATCAGGTAAGGCCTATTATAAGTGATATGAAGGTCGATATCACCTAAGTTGGGATAATTGAAACTCTTGAAGGCATGGAAACCGGTAGATGTAAATTTAGTGGAACGAGCTCCACGGACGATATAGTCCTGGAAAGAGATTACCACCTCCTGTATCATCGGGTCGCCATTCTCATCCTTGGCGGCTGCCACCTGAAGGGCGGAAATAAGGTTTTCCGTACCATCCTCTCGCACGTCACCGATCGGGAGCTGCGAACCGGTGATGACTACCGGCTTACGCAAGTCACGGAGCATGAATGAAAGTGCAGAGGCTGTATAGGCCATCGTGTCTGTACCGTGCAGGATAACAAAGCCGTCAAAGTCGTTGTAACGATCTGCTATATCCTTTACTATCTGATTCCAATATGAGGGATTCATATTCGAAGAGTCAATAGGCTGCGGGAATTGTACGCTCTGGATATCATAGCCGAGCATTCCTACTTTGGGCACATTATCCATCAAGTGTGAGAAGTCAAACGGCTGAAGACCATTGGGAGTCTCTACCATACCGATGGTGCCACCGGTGTAAATGATTAAAATTCTTGGTTTGTTTGCTGTGTTTTCCATAATAAATTTACTTATTAATTAAATTTTAGAATTTATGTTTATAACCTTGCTTACTCGTAATAGTTCTTACTCATACCGAATACGAAGTGACGTGTACGGATGATTACGAAAATCAATACTACTGCAGTTGCTATTCCGACAAATACGAACGGGAAGAGTGTATTGCCGTTCTGATGGAAAATAGCGGATGCGGCATTAATGATTACAGGCACGAGCGAGATTGCCACATAGTTGGCCACCTGCAGGTAAGCGAGTGAAAGAGTTGACTTGCTGTCGCTTGTCACTACCTCTGTAGCCTTAGTATAGAAGATAGGCTGAGCGATACCGTTGCCAAGACCGGCGAGGGCTGCTGCTATAACATAAGGCACAAATGAATGTACGAAGATGAAGATTACGAAACTGCCGACTATCATTGATGTAGCGACGATGAAAGTAGTCTTTCTGAAAAGCTTCATACAGGGAGTCAATGCCAGACCTACCACGAACATTGCGAAATAGAATACTGATGTCATCGTAGATGCAGACTCGGCATCGATCCATTTGATATTCGGAAGATAATAACATGGGATACAAGTGGCAAATACAAAGAAGAAGTAAGCCAAAAGAAGCCATACGGTACGTCCGATATAGAAACCACCCTTTACAGTCTGACCTTTTGTGGAGAAACCGTCTGCATCAACAGCGGGGATTGTAGCGGGAGCTGCTTTGGCGTCAGCCTGCTTCTCTGCTGTGACGGGAGTCTGGTCGTAGTCACTCTGCGGAATCTTGCGCAGGAAGGGTATCAGAACGAGAGATACGAGCGGGAGAAGATATACCAAGAAGGGTAAGTGCCAGCTCTTTGCTGCAAGGAAACCGACAACGAATGTTGCCAACACGAGAGCTACGTTACCGATAGCTGAGATGATACCCATCTGCTTCATTCTGTACTTACCGGTAAATACGTCAGCGATAAGACCTGTAGAGAAGGGCAGGATAAGACCGCAACCGGCACCGAGCAGACAGCTCAGAAGGATAAGCATATTAAGCGAACTTGAGAAGATTGACAGAGCGCCGGCGGCGATATACATTACTGTACCGGCCACAATCACCGCAATCTTATGCTTTGACTCAGAAAGACGTCCGGACAAGAGCACAAACGGGATTATTATAAGATTGGGGAGCACTGTGAGCAACTGGATCTTAAAATCCGTGGCATCAGAAAAAATGTCATGAAGCTGACCTTCAATAGGGGTCACCGCCAATCCCGGGAGGTCGACAGCAAGAGAGAGCGACCATATCGCGAGAACCACCATCATCGAGATGGTGCCTTTACCTGTTTTAACTTGCATAATAAGGTGTTTTTAATAGTTTATAAAAAAGGATTGTGACGCGCTAGAAATTGTGTCTTTCATACTCACGCCACAATCCCCGGGATATATTATAAAAAAAGTGTGTGTTTTATAATTCTTATTTAATTAATCGGTCACTGTCACGCGGTCGCCGTTAAAGATGCCGAGACCCAGTTTATTCATCACAGCCTTCACGGCAGCCTGAGCCTTAACGGAATTACCGGCTGCATCCAACGGGGGTGCGAAAGCAGCAATACCCATCACGCCGGGGAATACACCTAATACTCCACCACCTACACCACTCTTAGCGGGAATACCGGAGGTGTAAAGCCAATCACCCGTATTCTGATAGAAACCTACGGAGGATATAAGTGTGGTAATCTTCGGCGCAAGTGAACGGTCGAATACATCTTTCTTAGTCACAGGATTTGTACCTCCATTAGCAATAGTGCCTGCACAGATGGAAAGCTGAGAGGCGGTAATACCTACTGAACATTGACGTGTATAAAGGTCAAGGCTCATAGGCACGTCATCATATATACGTCCATAGTTCTTAAGCAACCATGCGATGGAGCGATTGTTGAAATTAGTGTCTGATTCAGACCTGTACAACTCATCTATTACCTGAGCCTCCGAACCGCAAAGGTCGGTAAAGTTATTGATTATAGCCTCCCATTTACCCCAGGAGTCACCTTTAGGCTCTACCATAGAGCAAGCAGTGATAGCACCCGCATTTACAAGCGGTGTCGAGGGGTGATCGTTTTCCAGAAGAATTGCGAAAATAGAGTTGAAGGGAAGACCGGTGGCGTCAGCACCAATTTGCTTCAATACGGCCTCGGCGCCATGCTGCTTTAGAATCAATATCGCAGTCAGCACCTTTGAGACAGACTCGATACCGAATTTGTATTCAGTGTCGCCTACGTTTATTGTAGTGCCGTCGAGCAATGTCACGCTAAGACCGAAAAGGTCGGGATTGATATTGGCGAGGAAGGGAATATAGTCGGCATTATGACCGCCTTGAATATCCTTACACTCTTGATAAGCCTCTTGTACAGCCTGTGTAATCTGGGCCTTTGTCAGTGTTTTATCCATAGTACTTGTGTTTTTGATAAGTATTAAATGTTATCTGTATTAGTGTATTTCATAGTAGCGGGAATATTTTCACCCGGTATAAAATATTAACGCTTGCGTAACGAATGGTTCAGAAAAACAAAATTTCCTTAACTAATGTTATCAATATGTCATTAAACAAGGATAAATTCCATTTTACACATTATATTATTATATTGTAATCCATTAAAACGAATAAATATGAAGGTTCTTCTTATCAATGGCAGTCCAAAGGTAAATGGTTGCACTGCAAGAGCATTAACAGAGGTAGAAAACACCCTCCATGCGCATGGCATTGAGACGGAACGCATCAATGTCGGTGTCAAGGACATTCGCGGCTGCATTGCTTGCAATTATTGCCGCGAGCATGGAAAATGCGTCTTTAACGATCTTGTAAATGAAACTGCTCCAAAATTTGCTGAGGCCGATGCTCTTGTAGTCGGCACTCCGGTATATTATGCCGGCGCCAACGGTCAGTTGCTCGCTTTCCTTGACCGTCTCTTTTACAGCACGTCGGGCGTTTTTGACAAGACCATGAAACTCGGTGCCTCTGTGGTATCATCCCGCAGAGCGGGTTCCACATCCGCTTTTGATGAGATCAACAAGTATTTCACCATTTGCTCGATGCCAATCGTGTCAAGCACATACTGGAATGAGGTGCATGGCTTCACCGCAGAAGATGTAGAGGATGACAAGGAGGGTCTGCAGACCATGAGAAACCTCGGCAACAATATGGCATTCCTTCTAAAAGCAGTAAGCCTCGCAAAAGAGACCGAAGGCGGAGTGCCTCAGCAAGACCGCTCAACATACACCAATTTTCACGCCGAGTGATTTTCTTAGTCCCATAAACAAACCGTTCCCATGCCTCAATCTGCAGAAGTACGCTATTGGAATATAGACCGTATCATGAAGTTGATAATCGGTCTGGCTCTAACTGCCGTCATCATTTTCCTTATCGACTATCTTCATGACGTGCTACTCCCCTTTTTCGCAGCTTGCTTCATAGCGTATCTTCTACAGCCTATCGTGGACCTCAACCGTCGCATACTCCACGAAAAGGGCCGTATTATTTCTTCGATACTGACTCTATTGGAAGTATCGGCAATAGTGACGGGAGTCGTTTATTTCTTCCTGCCCCATGTCATGAATGAACTTGACGTGCTTGGAGGAATAATCCATGAGGTGACATCCGGAAAACGGCCTCTACCACGGGAATATGTTACGGTCATAGAATGGGTGCAGCAATATGTCAATCCGAAAGAAATAAAGGATATGCTTTCGGAACTTCATATCGGCACTATCATAAGCAAAGGCACCTCTCTTCTTAATGAGTCGCTTGCCGTCATAATGCAGGTGCTCGGGTGGGCTTTGACAGTCATTTATGTATTATTTATACTTATTGATTACCCTCAGATAGTGAGAGGCTTCAAGCTGATTATCCCGCATAAATACCGTGAAAACGCATTAGTGGTGGTGCATGATGTGCAGGTGAGCATGAATCATTATTTCCGGGGACAAGGTTATGTAGCGCTGTGTGCCACTGTGTTTTATTGCATCGGTTTTTCGATAATAGGGCTACCCCTTGCCATACCTCTCGGAATCCTCGTCGGCATTCTTTATATGATCCCCTATTTTCAATATATCACCCTGATACCGGTGGCAATAATTTGTGGCATATATTCACTGAGCGGAGAGGTGACATTCCTGAATCTATTCGGGAAGTCAATCCTCGTTTATGTTGTCAGTCAGTCGATATGCGACTATATCATCACTCCGCATATCATGGGAAAGGAGATGGGACTGAATCCGGCAGTTATACTGCTTTCTCTCTCTGTATGGGGCAGTCTGCTCGGCATAATAGGCATGATCATAGCACTCCCGGTCACCTCTTTGATTATGGCCTACTACGAAAGATACATCTCCAATCCCCGCCCTCAACACCCCACCACCGAAAACAATAGCAAGTAGATATGCATTTCAATTTTGAATTACACCATCGAATCTTGAAAATGATAATTTTTAATTTTTGAAAATCCGGCAATTCTTTGTAAATTTGCAGTGCAATTCACAAAGAATTGCCTTTGAATGAACAATATTACACCTCCGCATCCCTATATTTCACCGAAGGTTAAGAATTGGGGATTTCTTGAAAATTGGAAAAGTACTGCTTCATAAAAGACTTTTGAGATAAAAGTCTTTTATGGCGATATGTTAGTGAGTGTCATCTTCATAATCAACTTATCACTCACCCGGATATCTGCCTTTAGTTACTATTTTCTAATTTTATTTTTCCATGACCAAAATAACTTGGCTCGCAGCGACACTGCTCTTCACGCTGCTGAGCGGTGGCGTGTGTGGATATGCTCAGACTGTATATTCCCTTGAGGATATCTTTAACTCGGCAGATGCCGCCAACCTTACCATCAAGACTTACACTACGGGTATCGAGGAGAGCCGAAAAGAAATCTCAGAGGCTCGCTCCGGTTACCTTCCCGATATCAACACCTCGCTTTCATTGAGCTACATAGGCAACGGCTTTACCACCCGGCGAAATTACAACGACTATCAGAAAGCACCCATTCCTCATTTAGGCACCGGACTTTCACTTTCCGTAGAACAACCGGTGTATACAGGAGGAGCCCTTACATCATCTGTAAAACTCGCTGAACTAAAATCGGCTACAAAAAGTCTGGAACTGGAAAACGTCACGGATAATCTTCATTTCCAACTTACAGAGTTCTATCTTAATCTTTATAAGTATCAAAATCTCAAAAAAGTAATTGAATCCAATATCATCTCTGCCAAGAAAATCCTTCAAGAGATGTCTGACAGATATGAGGAGGGCACTGTCTTGCGTAATGATATCACAAGATACGAACTCCTGGTTTCTAACCTTGAATTGGAATTAATACGCATCACAAATACGCTTGAGATACTGAATGACAACCTTGTGACCTTGTCGGGACTTCCTGCCAATACAATCGTGATGCCGGACACCACGATTCTTGACCGCTCACTCCCCGTAGCCGGTGAAGACTCCTGGCAGAATGAGGCTTCTTTGAATTCTCCGGCTATTAAAATGGCGGCGAACGGTGTCAGCATCAGCCGTATGTATGAGCGCATGACAAAGGCGGAGAGACTGCCGAAAATAGGTTTGCAGGCCAAATGGACTATGGATGGTCCCATACTTGTGGAAATACCCCCTATAAACAGAAATCTGAGTTACTGGTATGTCGGCGTGGGGGTGACCTACAATCTTTCTTCGCTTTATAAGACAAATAAATCCTTGGCCCGTTGCCGCGTTGCCACTCAAAAGGCCGGAGAATATCTTGATGATCTTCGTCAGCAAATCAGCCTCTCAGTCAATGCAGATTATATCAGATACATGGAAAGCTATGAGCAATTGAAGACACTTCAGAAGAGCGTAGAGCTGGCGGAACGTAATTATCACACCATAACCACCCGATTCAGTGAGGGGATGGCGCTGATTACAGACATGCTTGATGCGGCAGATGCCCGACTCAACGCTCAACAACGACTGGTAAACGGACGCATAGAAATAATCTATAATTATTATAAACTTCTTTATACTTCAGGACAGATATGAGACATCGTACAAAAAAAATAATATCATATATCATCACCATAATAATCATCGTATGCGCCGCGCTTTGGGTGGGCAGCAAATTTATCCGGCTTGGAAATGTGGAATTCACGGATAATGCCCAGGTGCATCAACAGATAGTTCCGGTAAACAGCCGTGTGCAAGGCTATATCAAAGAGATACGGTTTAAAGAATATGAGCCTGTACATAAAGGTGATACGCTTATCATAATAGAAGACTCCGATATGCGCCTGCAGTTGGCGAAGGCCAAAGCAGAATATGCCAATGCCCTGGCCGGAAGAAGCGTCGCAGACCGTTCTGCCGACTCTGCAACCGCAGACATCTCGGTAAATGACGCCTCTGTAGCGGAGGCGAAAGCTGTATTGGACATGGCTGCCACTGACTTGGAAAGATACGAAAAACTCCTCGCAAAAGATGCCGTCACACGTCAACAATATGAAGCCGTACGCACTGATTATGAAGCAAAAAAGGCTCGTTATGAGATGCTTGCACGTCGAAAAAATGTAACCACCGGTGTGGCAGCAGTCAGCAGGGAACGCATCAGCCAGTCGGAGGCCGGCATTCAACTTGCCGAGGCTCAGATTGCCACAGCGGAATTAAATCTCAGTTATACCGTCATCACCGCGCCTTGCGATGGCTATACCTCTCGGAAGGAAATACAGGTGGGTCAACTCGTGCAGCCCGGGCAGACGCTGCTTGATATAATTGACTCAACTGACGTCTGGGTGACGGCCAATTACAAAGAGACTCAATTAAAGCACATACACCCGGGAAGTGAGGTTGTAATCAATGTGGATGCAATTCCGGACGTGGAATTTCACGGAAAGGTAGTGGCAATTTCGCGTGCCACGGGTGCATCATTATCGCTTATACCTCAAGATAATTCAGCAGGTAATTTTGTCAAAGTGCGTCAAAGAATACCTGTAAGAATAGAATTTACGGATAATGATCCTAAGGATATGTCGCTTTTGCGTGCGGGCATGAATGTGGAATGTAGCGTAAAGTACTAATATGAGCCATCCGCATACACCTCAAGGTCCTTTCGATATACCGGATGTGCCCGATTTCGTGCCGCGAAGATTGAAACCGTGGCTTTTCATTGTCTTCGTATTGATCATCCAGTTTTCCGGAGGACTCTATCTTGCCTCTGTCACTGACATGGCAGGCACTACAGCGTTGATGCAGGAGGATATCCTGATGGCGGGATATGCTTCGCTGGTAGGAATGTCGATCAATTTTGCGGTGATGTTTCGCATTAAATTCCGGTTTTCTACGCGAATACAACTGATTGCCTCATGTATCGTCATATTACTTGCCACCATCATCTGCGCAGAGACCACCTCCGTTCCGGTGCTTGTCATTACCTGCTTTATAGCCGGATGGTTTCGCATGCAGGCCACTTTCGCCTGCAACTCTACCATCCAGTTATGGCTTACTCCGGTTAGAGACATGGCTATCTTTTTCTGTTATGTATATCTGGTGGTCGACACTGCCATTCAATTAAGCGGAATTGCCTCCATATACACAGCCTTCTTTTCACAATGGGAGTATATGCACTGGATCATGGCCTCACTTCTCATTCTGATGATTGTAATGACGTTAATACTGGTGCGTCCGGTTCATGCTCCGCTGCATATCCCGCTGCTGGGCATAGACTGGCTTGGCTCACTGCTTTGGAGCGGGTTTATGCTTTGTTTTACCTTCATCTGTGTGTATGGCGATTACTTTGACTGGTGGGAGTCCCCGGAGATATGCTACGTCTCTCTATTAGGCATTGCATGTCTGATTATTAATCTATGGCGTGCATCTTTCCTTCATCATCCTTATATCTCCTTTATGGCTCTGAAAAACAGAAATGTGGTGCGGGCCACGCTCGTATACCTCGTTTTCTTCACCTTGATTGCCACGGAGCACGTTTTCGAACATTCTTACGCTATGGCCATCCTCGGTTTTGATGAGACCAATCTGATAGACCTCAACTGGTATGTCTTCGCAGGTATCATAGTCGGAGTCGGCTTCACTTATTATACATTTGCTTTGCGAAGATGGAGTTATCGCACTATGACGGTAATAGCCTTTGCTTTGGCTATCATTTATCTCGCATACTTTTACTTCTTCTTAGACTATGGAGTGGAGAAAGAAAAGCTCTTTATCCCGCTGTTTGCACGAGGTGCAGCTGCTGTAATTATCTCCATTATATATCTTACATCGATAGTGCAGAGCGGCCTTCCTTTCACCATTTTCCCTCAAGCCCTCACTGTCAACGGATTTACCGGAGCAGTAATGGGAGCAGCCTTCGGCCCGGCAATAATAGGTGAGATTTTCAAACATACCATCGCTAAGAATCTTTCTCTTTTGAGTGTAAGAATTACGGACAGCAATCCGACGCTTTCCCTCCCCTCTTTCGGTGAACTCTTCGGCCAACTTCAAATTCAGGCAATGGCCGTATCAATGAAAGAGATATTCGGATGGCTGCTGATAATTGCGATTATCTCTCTTCTGCTTATTCTGATAAGTTACGGTCCGTTAAAACCCTGGGCTATCTTTCCCAAATGGTCGTCAATCAGGAAAGGTATCAAAAGATTGGTAAGACTGAGCACATTGAATAGTTGACGCATCTCAAATGAATACATAAAAATAAAAATGTTTCGGCACGTGCACACAGTAGCCCTGTCGAAACATTTTTATTTGTTTTCGTTTTATATAAAATATAAGGGTGTAGCAGACATCCTTTATTGATTATAGAATAGGAACTATAGGAATTTTGATATTATGGATTTTGAAAGTTTACGCAAATTGATGATATCTTCAAGGTCGGTAAGGCGATTTGATGAAGGTAGAGAAGTGAACCAAGAGACTCTTGAACGTCTTGTAGAACTGACACGCTATTGCCCGTCGGGTCGTAATGCCCAACCTCTTCGCTACCTCCTTGTCACTGACAAAGAAGAGAGAGACTTAGTTTATCCTCTTCTTAAATGGGCGGGATACTTCCCGGATTGGGACGGCCCGGACGAGGGTGAACGGCCGGCTGCATATTTAGTACAATGTATTGACACCAAATATGGGAAGAATATATTGTGTGATGATGGTCTGCAACTTGAGGCCATCAATCTCGGCATGCACACATTAGGTCTTGGCGGATGTATCATCAAGGCTTTCAACGCTCCGAAATTAAGCGAGATATTTCGACTCGGAGAGAGATATCTACCTCATTATGTTTTTGCTCTCGGCTATCCGAAAGAGGAAGTGGTAATTGAAGATATGCCGACAGACGAGGATGCGGATTTCAAATATTACCGCACCCCCGATAGCGTGCATCATGTACCCAAACGTCCTCTCGAGAGTCTTCTTATCAAGAATAGTGGAGAGGAATGATCTACACTATTCTTGTGAGGCTTCCTCAATGAGGCGTTTGATAGTAGGATTGCCGTAAGTGAGCTTCTTGATAGTCAGATTTTCATCTACAAATTCTGTGGCTTTTGCAAGGTGATTTTCTGACTTCTCGAAGTTATCCTTTATATCCCTGAGTGCTTTTATCTGCTTCTCCAACGCCTCTATTGCCTTATCTATACCTTGTGTGGCTGCCAGATACTTTTTGTGGGCATCACCGACGTTTTTGGCTATCTTCTCTCTAAAGGAGTTGAGTTTCTCATCAAATTTGGTAAAGTCGCGCGAGGCCGTCTGGGCCTCTTCAAGTTGCTGCGCCAGCGCACGACGGTCGCGGTAGGCCTCCTTTGCACGCTCGCTTATGATACGGATTATCTGCATGAAAAACTGAGGCCGAATCACGAGCATCTTGGGGAAGCGATGGCTTTTGTCTACTATTCCGTTCTCGTAAGCGGGATTGTCGAGTTCAAGCATTGACACAAGAATGGCATACTGGCAGTTTTTCCGATTACGGTCCTTATCCAGTTTGTCAAGAAAATCTTCATTACGATGTTTTGACACGGTAGCGTCCATCTCGTTTTTCATCTCAAACATTATGGATACGTATTCTTCGCCATCTATAAAGTCCCGGAATATGAAGTCGCCTTTGGTGCCTTCTATCACTACATTATCTTTTGTAAAGACAGCGTCGGGATACAGGCCGTTGCTTTGCGCTTCCTCAAAGAGATAGGAGCAATGCTGTTCGAGAGTTTCTCCCACCATCTTTGTAGACATTCGTAGTTTAAAGTCTTTCAGACGTTCTATCTCGGCCTGACGGTCTCTGAGTTGCAGTTCATGCGCTTCTTTCAACTGATTTTCTCGATTTTGAGCAGCAAGTTCTCCGGCTTTCAATTCAGATTTAAGTTCAATAATCTTTTTATCTTTCTCTTGCATTTCATTGGCTATATCACTACGCTCCTTAAGAATTGAAATCTTATGCTCATTTTCATCTGTGACTATCTTGGCCTCAAGTTCAGAGATTTTCTTTTCTCTCTTGCCTAATTGCTCCAGATATTCTTTTTCTTTCTCTAATACCTTTCGGTCTATCTCTGATTTTTTTGACTCGTCATAGCCGTCAATAATCTCTTTGAGTCTGCTCACCTCATTTTTAAGATTGGTCAGTTCCAACTCTTTGTCAGAGATTTTCTTATCATAAGTCTGTTCTGTTTTGGTCTTGATAACCTCCTGCTTGGCTTCATACTGGCTATCCAATTCCTTGACACGACGAGCAATCTCCTGCTCAAACTCTTTGGAGCGCACTTGCTGCAGAATAGCACTGTATACACATTCATCCACCTGAAACGTGGTGCCACAATTAGGACAAATAATATCTTTCATAAAATTGCACTTAAATCAGTAGTTTTTCTGTAATCGTGTTTATCTGTTCTTACTTAACAGGCTGTTTATCCCAAGGTCTTGATCACTCGGGCGGGATTTCCGGCCACAACTGTATTAGAGGCTACATCTTTAGTGACTACACTACCGGCTCCAATCACGCAATTATCTCCAATAGTGACGCCCGGCAATATCGTGGCATTACCACCTATCCAGACGCTGTTGCCTATAGTCACCGGTTCCGCCCACTCCGCTCCGGTGTTGCGATGCTCCGGCTCCAGGGGATGACAAGCCGTGTAGATGCTTACATTAGGACCTATAAAGACATTGTCGCCGAAAGTCACGGGTGCCTCATCAAGGATAGTAAGATTGAAATTGGCAAAGAAATTATTGCCTATATGCACATTACATCCATAGTCGCATCTAAACGGCTGATTGACTTGAAACGGCTCACCGCAATCTTCCACGACGCTGCGGAATATCTCTTTCAGTTTTTCAGTCTCCGAAGGGTTGGTGTTATTAAAAATCCACAAACGCTCGCGAGTCACTACAAGACGACGCACAAATTCAGGATGCGTGGCATCATATATTTCTCCGGCCAGCATTTTTGCCCACTCTTCATCAAAATGTTTCATAATTGAAAGTGTATTTTAGATGTTTTGTATTATATATATATTTTTTTGCCGTTACGTATATAAATACCCGGGGCAGAAGGAATGCCGAATACACGACGTCCGGTCATATCAAAATAGATGGCGTCATTATCATCTTCCACCACGCTCTCGATGCCGGTACTTGTATTGAGAGTCACAGTCATTTTTGTAGTGCGACTCTGCAGAATGGAAGTAAGCACTACTGAAGTGACATCATCGGAATCGGAATACCATGTATTCTCCGTCCATTCGTATCTTCCGGAGGATGGGGAGAAATCCACGTCGCTTGTTGTGCCGCTGAAGGACATATCAAATGATATTGACTCCAGATAATAGTAATCTCCCGCTACAGAGACTATCATCTGCTCACCATCGTAAATTCTCAGATCGCACCCGGCATCGTAAGAGTGGTAAATCCTTACGTGAGTATTGCTTGAGGGATTTTCTTGGAAGGTGACCGAAATCGGACCATTCTCCAGAGTAATGTCTCTCAATGATACACCCTCCTTTACTGCGGGCTCCGGTATTGAGGGAGTCAACGATACAGGGTCGGCGAAATCGAATGTATAGGTAAGAGCCGTTTCTGTTTGCGAAAAGGCAAATATCGGCGCTAAGATTAATGCGCTCAGTATGTATCTTTTTATTTTCATTTATATAATATTATTTTTTGTCATCAGGTCAGACTGTCATCAGGTCATCGCGTCATCAGGTCGGACTTTCATTGAGTCAGTCTTTATTGAGTTTTCTGGTCAGCCCCAGAAGAGATAGGCTATGGCTACGGCTGCTATTGCTCCCGTGATATCGGCAAGGAGTGCGTATCCGGCTGCATATCTGGTCTTCATGATGCCTACGCTGCCAAAGTAGACGGCAAGGATATAGAAGGTGGTATCCGTGCTTCCCCTCACGGCAGCGGCCAGGCGGCTTACAAAGGCATCGGCGCCATTGGCATGCATTACGTCAAGCATCATGGCACACGAACCACTGCCACTCAAGGGCTTCATAAGCATCGTAGGAAGAGCACCAACCCATCGACTGTCAAAACCAAGCCAATTGACAAAACTTTCTACCCATCCCGTAAATATATCCAACGCTCCGCTGGCACGAAACATGCCGATGGCTACGAGGATGGCTACAAGATAAGGGATTATCATTATGGCAGTCTTGAAACCCTCCTTCGCTCCTTCTATAAATGTATCGTATACGTTGATTTTCTTACGTATACCGGCTATCAAAAATGCTATTATTACACTGAAAAGCAGAAAATTGGCTGCAAAGGTGCTATACTGCTCGACTTTGTCGGCCGGAAGCGACATAAAAAACCATGCCACTCCGGCCACTACAGCCCCGATTCCGGCAAGCCATCCCCATATCACACGATCCATTCTGATGCGCTGCTTCAGGCATAAAGCCGTCAGACCCACTATTGTCGCTATGGCCGTGGCCAAAAGGATGGGAATAAAGATATCAGTTGGATTGGAAGCACCTCCCTGCGCTCGATACATCATGATAGAGACCGGAATCAGACAAAGCCCCGAACTATTGAGCACGAGAAACATTATCATGGCGTCCGTGGCAGTATCCTTCTTATCGTTTAGACTCTGCATCTCCTGCATGGCCCGCAGGCCCATCGGAGTGGCGGCATTGTCAAGACCGAGCATATTGGCAGAGATATTCATAAATATCGCGCCCATAGCGGGATGACCTTTAGGAATACCCGGGAACAGCCGAGAGAAGAAGGGAGATATCAGACGCCCCATAGCCTCCACGACTCCTCCACGCTCCCCTATCTTCATTATGCCAAGCCAGAGAGTCAGCACGCCTGTCAGACCGAGGCTCACCTCAAAAGCGAAAGCTGCTTGCGAAAAACTACTGTTCATGATATCGCCCCACACCGCCAGATCTCCGTAAAAGAGAGTCTTGCCGAGCGCTATCACGAAGGCGATTACAAGAAAAGATATCCAGATCCAATTAAGTATCATTGCGTGGTAAATACAAGTGATGATGTCATTCGCATCCGGCAGGATGTGAATGATGTCGTGCATGACATTCGGTAAGTGAATGATCAATGATAACGTGTCTGTTTGCCATTCCGGAAATGACCGACATCTCGTGACTGACCAAAATGATGGTTGTGGTGCGCGCTATTTCTTCTATAATTGAATAAAGCTGTCGCTCAAACTGCTTGTCTACATATGAAAGAGGCTCGTCAAGCACAAGCACGTCCGGACGGGAGACAATGGCACGGGCAAGAAGGGTGCGTTGCAACTGGCCACCCGACAACACGCCGACAGAACGGGTGGTGATATCGGTGATGCCACAAAGTTTCTCGACGTAATCTACCTTTTGCTCATCAGCAGAGGGAATGCGTCCGAAAAATCCGCGCGCTAATCCGGATTTTACAGTATCGTGAACTGAAATCGGAAACTTCGTGTCTATCATGCTTTTCTGAGGCAGATAGCCTATTTTCAGCCTATCGCTTACTTCACCATCGGAATAATAAGTCACCGAGCCTGATGTCGGTTTAAGCAAACGGAGCAATATCCTGAGTAAGGTAGTCTTTCCACCGCCGTTCGGTCCGCTTATGGCAAGAAAGTCTCCACGATACACTCGAAGATTGATATCTCTCAGCGTATCGTTTCCGTCAAACCTCATGCAGACATCTGTCAGATCTATCAGCAGATCATCTCCTGCTGCTTGAATTATCTTATTTGACGGAGGCATATTACTTACATTTTTAGTGGTCATCGTGGATATTCCTTTGCTTGATCAGACAAGAAGCTATTAAGCGTCTTCATATTATCATACCATTCTCTTCCTGTAAGATTTATTTCATAAACCGGTATCCGTATATGCTCAGACATCTCAGCAATCTGTGGAGTCACACTCCCCTCTTCAACCACCATGGCAAGAGCACCGGCCTTCTTAGCCTTGTCGATGCTTGTCATGATATGACGTGGGGAAGTCTCCTTACCGGACTCTTCAAGCGTGATCTGCTCCAAACCGTAATCTCTCGCAAAGTAGGAAAGCATAGGATGCATTACTACGAAACTTTTGCGTTGCGAATTTTCAAGTGTCCACTTTACATTTTCAGCAATCAGGGAGTCGAGCTGTTCGAGCCTCGTTTCAAGCTGTCTGTGTCTGGATTTATATTCTGACGAATTACCACTGTCTATGCTGCAGATGAATTCAAGCATATTATCAGCCATAATCCTGACATTTCTCACCGAACTCATTACGTGTGGATCCACTGAGTGATGATGTCCATGGCCGTTGGCTATCTGATGTGTGTCGAAAATGGGCTTTATACCCGTCTCAATCTCCACTATTCCGATATCCGGACAATTATCTCTGAGAAGTCCGATCAGTTTTTCCTCAAATCCGGGAGTGCCGGTAGTGAGGTAATAGTCGCTTTGCTGAAGAGATTTCATCGTGGCTACCGTAGGATCAAAAACTTCCGCATCAGCAGCCGCAGGCAATATTTCCACTATTCTGAAATTATCGCCTGCGATACTCTCAAGCAGCCAGGCCTGATATCCGTAACTGACGGCAATGACCGGCCGGGACGCCTCTTTTTCAGCAGAGGAGTGATTGCACCCTGTCATCATCAGAATTATGGCAGACAGGATGAAAGACGCTATTGCCGATAATGGATTGCAGTTATTCTTTGCCTGCATAAATGCCAGTCATATGATGTCATCAAGCAGACTTGCTCAGATAGACCGGATACCCATTATGTGACGTACATCCTTAAGTGTATCAGCAGCCTTGGCGCGTGCTCTTTCGGCACCCTCTTTGACTACTTTTGAAAGATACTCATCGTTATCACGAATATCGAGGATGCGCTCGCGGATGGGGAGCGTCACCTTGAGGATATCTTCGGCGAGTTGCTTTTTCATATCGCCATAACGTATTGACATATCGGCGTAGGCATCGCGATAATGCTTCACCACCTCCGGCTCGCTCACGAGGTCCATGAGCGTGAAGAGATTGTTGACCGGTTCGGAAGGTGTCTGATTGGGCACCTTCGGTCCCTCGTCAGTGACGGCACGCATCACCTTCTTACGCAGCGACTTTTCATCATCAATGAGGTAGATGCAGTTTCCCTCACTTTTACCCATCTTTCCCGAGCCGTCCAGTCCGGGAACTTTGACCGCTGCTCCTCCGAAATTGAAATTGACCGGTTCGCCGAAATACTCCACGCCATAGAAATTATTGAATCTACGCGCAAATCTTCTTGTCAATTCGAGATGCTGCTCCTGGTCTTTACCTACCGGCACGAAGTCAGCCTTGTGAATGAGAATATCCACAGCCATCAGAGTGGGATAGGTGAGCAATCCCGCGTTGACGCGCTGATTGCTGGTTTGATTGCCTATAATTTCCTTCTCGATTTCATCAGACTCGGAGGTGATGCCAAGCGCTTTACGTGCCTTATCTTTGAAAGAAGCAGTGCGCATCAGTTCACCGATACCCACGTGCATGTTCAGGAGCAGATACATTTCTGCAATTTCAGGCACGTCACTCTGCACGTAGAGTATATTTTTATCCGGGTCAAGTCCGGCAGCAAGATATTCTGCCAGAATATTCTTAACCGACTCATGCAGTTGCTTGGGATCCGGATTAGTGGTAAGCGCATGAAGGTCAGCAATAAAGAAGCGACAATCGAAATCATCCTGCATACGCAGAAATTTATTGAGCGCGCCATAATAGTTGCCCAGATGAAGATTGCCGGTAGAGCGGATGCCGCTGACTACTACCTTACGGTCGTCTGTAGTATTGTGCTGTGTGATATTGGGGGTCTCCATTAGTATGTGGTTATTTTCGTTAACAAAATATTGAATGTGTTGTTATAATCTACAAAGATAGCATTTTTCAGTGTAAAATTTGCATAAATGAGTATCAAAACGATGAATGACCGAATCTCAATAATAATAGCGGGCGTAATGATTGGGGTTACAGCGCTCTTATCACCCTCAGATTCTATGGCTGTTAAGACTTCACAGGTGCCGGAACACACCGCACGTACACAGGTGTCTAAGGAGAAACCGATACGAAAAGTGCTCTTCATCGGCGACTCTATGACCGGATGGATGGCAGAGCGACTCAATGCGTATGGAGAGGCCAATGGATTTGAGGTGGCAACGATAGTTTGGGACGGAAGCACCATCAAGAAGTGGGGCGCACAGTCCAACCTTAAGCAAATCATCGACAAGCAAAATCCGGACGCCGTGTTTATCTCCTTAGGCCTCAACGAACTCTTTATTCCGAATCCTGAGAGCGCCCTGACTTCACCGACCGACAAAATATTATCGGCAGTGGGCAATCGCCCTCTGCTCTGGATTGGTCCTCCGTCATGGATAGGCCAGCAGAACAAGGGACACAAACTTGATAACTGGCTTGGCGACAAACTTGGTGAAGGCAGATATTTCAGCAGCCTGAAGATGGATCTGCCACGTCAGGGTAAAAATAATCAGCATCCCACCAGAGATGGGATTATCAAATGGATGGATGAGGTGGTAAGATGGATACCGAATAATACCGGCCTCAACTTCAAGTCGCTTGACAAGCCGGGCGACAAGGCGATGTCACGCGGCAAGGTATTCATCTACAAGCGCATGAAAGAGACGCTTTAGACCCCTTTCCACAAAAAATAAAGGCTTCATTCCCAAAGAAGGAAATAACGGGAATGGAGCCTTACTATTTAGAAATCATATCCGACAGTAAAGACCCACGCCTTGTTGCGTCCGCCGAGGTCATTCTTCCAGGCATCGAGCGAACCGGCCATATAATGCACACCGGCCTCAAAATGCTTGAAGAGGGTCAGCGAAGTGCCGAATTTGAAACCGAAATCAAATTTGGCCGCTTTGGCCGGCAGATAGTCAGACATTTCATCGTAAGAAGCGGGATACATAAAGCCGTCGCCCATGCTGTTTTTCATTATCCACTGGATATAAGGACCTACTTCCACATTCCATCGCACTACCGGCGCAAGATTGAAATGCACCGACACCATTACCGGGATGGTGAAATTGTAGCTGCGGAAATGCCCGTATTGTGACAGTATATCTTCACCCGACACATTGGTCAGATCAGCTACAGTGCTGGCGTAAGCATAATTACCTGAACGGCTCTCAAAGAAGAAGCCGGGCTGCAGGGAGATGAAATTCCTCAAGTTGAGATTGGCCACTACACCGACATCAAGACCCGTGCCCCAAGCGTTATTGCTCCATTTGTCGAAAGCATCGCCATTGACGGTGCGATTGGAGGTATTGACACCAAGACGCACACCGAAGGAGCATAATTTGGAAGGCATACCGACGTCAAGGAGACCGGCAAAAGAGGAAAGGGCTATAATTGAAGCCAACAGTATCGTAAATATTCGTTTCATATCTTTGTAATTACTCTTTTCTCTGCAAAGATAAAAATTTTTTGCGTCAGTAAATTTCAGTTATCAATATTTTTTATCTAATTTTGCACACGTTTCGGAGAGGTGCTCTGAAACGTGTATCAATATAATCCAAACGCGATAAAATAAAGCGATGCCAAAGTATTCTTATGGTGCCTTGATGACAAATGCCAAGGACTACGTGATGATTATCTTCGGACTTCTTCTGTATGCCATTGGCTTCACGGCCTTTATCTTGCCTCATGAGATAGTGATCGGTGGTCTTTCAGGTGTGGGCACTCTTGTCTTTTTTGCCACTCACGGTAAGATATCCGTTGCTATCACTCAATATGCCTGCAATCTTATCTTGCTCGGTTTTGCCTACCGTATCGTAGGAAAGACATTCGTCACCAGGACGATTTTCGGTGCCACTTTCATTTCCATCTTTATCGGTATCTTTGAGAATTTATTCTTAGGGATGGGACATCCTCTGATTGCCGACCAGAGCATGAGCGTCATCTTAGGTGGCATATTCTGCGGTCTGGGTGTGGGAACGGTGTTCATACACAACGGTTCGTCGGGTGGCACGGATATTGTGGCCGCGATGGTGTCAAAACTCAGCAACGTCTCCATCGGTCGCACCATGATTATCACCGATATGCTTATCGTGACGTGCAGTTTCTTCCTCCCCTTTGACGGTGATCTCGCTCAGCGTTTTGAAGCGCGTGTGCCCACTATTGTCTACGGTTGGATTTGTACCTTCGTCATAGCATACGTCACCGATATGATAATCAACTCCAACCGTCAGGCTACCCAGTTTATCATCTTCTCTCACAAATGGGAGGAGATAGCCAACCGTATCAATACGGAGGCTCACCGCGGTGTGACCGTGCTTAACGGTCAGGGATGGTATAGCAAGAAAGAGGTGAAAATATTGATGGTATGGTGTCGTAAGATTGAGTCGGTAACCATTCACCGTATCGTAAAAATGACCGATTCCGAGGCCTTCATCACCCAGGCTAACGTAAACGGAGTCTACGGCAAAGGCTTTGACACAATGAAGGTTAAGCTAAAGAAGCATC
This sequence comes from uncultured Sangeribacter sp., assembly GCA_964456155.1. Taxonomy (GTDB): domain Bacteria; phylum Bacteroidota; class Bacteroidia; order Bacteroidales; family Muribaculaceae; genus Lepagella. Next base: position 9,116 of record CAYVZJ010000024.1, on the reverse strand, counting down.
ATCCGAGTGCCGCCTATAAGGAGCATCAGGCTCAATGACCTGTCTTTAGGCCCCATTCCACAAAAAATGTTAACGCCAGGGACTATCTCTGCGTCCCTGGCGTTAACATTTTTTGTGGAATGGGGTCTTAAGCAACTCTGAGGCATCAAGCAGACCGTTGTCGCGAGCAAACCATGTCATTTGCTTTTTAGCGTAAACGCGAGTGTTTTTCTTTATACGCTCTATGGCTGTATGTCTGTCCATCTCCCCTTCGAAATAGGCGAACATCTCTTTTATACCTACGGTATTGAGAGAATTAAGCCCCTTCAGGGGATAGACAGAACGAACCTCATCTTCAAGGCCGGCTGCCACCATCGCATCGACACGCCTGTTGATACGGTCAAAAAGGACATCGCGCGGCATGTCTATGTAATATTTCTCTATAGCGAAGTCTCTCTTTATCCGGTTACCCCTCCGAAGGGAGGTATATGTCACGCCGGCAGCGAGGATTATCTCTACGGCGTGGAACACCCGCTTCATATTACGCCTATCTACCGTGGCGTAATATTCGGGGTCAAGCAGTTCGAGTCGATGAAGCAGCCACTCATCCCCCTTTTCGGCATGCTCCTTCATCAGCCCTTCACGGACCGCCGCAGGCACTGTTGGCAATTCGTCAATACCGTTACAGAAAGCATCCACATACATCATTGACCCTCCGCAGATCACCACTACATCCCGCTCCCGGAATAGGTCGGCAGAAATTCGCAGCGCATCATTTTCAAACATCGAGGCGCTGTAATAAGCATCAAGTGGCAGTATTTCAGTGAGATGATGACGCACAGCCTGCCTCTCTTCAGGACTTGGAGCCGCTGTCACTATCGGAATGCCGCGAAATATCTGACGACTGTCGGCCGATATTATATCCGTATCATAATATTGGGCGGCTTTAATAGCGAGGGCCGACTTCCCGGAGGCAGTCGGCCCTGTGATCACAATTGCTTTCTTCATCTAAGACCCCTGCGTTAACATTTTTTGTGGAAAGGGGGCTTATTATTTTGCAAGAATGCTGACGATGTTGACTATCACATCGCGAGCCTTTTCCATTGACGGGATGGGCACGTATTCATAACGCCCGTGGAAGTTCTCGCCACCAGCAAAGATATTGGGACATGGCAGACCTTTGAAAGAGAGTTGCGCGCCGTCTGTGCCGCCACGGATAGGCTGCACTCGAGGCTCAATTCCGGCTTCGCGCATAGCCTGCTCTGCCAAGGTGATGATATGCATCACAGGCTCGATCTTTTCACGCATGTTGTAATACTGATCGTTGATCTCTGCCGTGCAGCAACCGGGAAATTCCTCGTTGGTCTTAGCCACAAGATGCTCTATCTCGCGCTTGCGGCTTTCGAAGCGAGCACGGTCATGGTCGCGGATAATATACTGGAGTGTAGTCTCCTCTACCGTGCCGTTGATGCCTACAAGGTGATAGAAACCCTCATATCCTTCGGTATGCTCCGGAGTCTCCCAACGGGGAAGCATGGCGATAAACTGGTTGGCCACACGGATAGAATTGACCATCTTATGTTTGGCCGTGCCGGGATGCACGTTGCGACCCTTGATAGTGATCTTGGCACCGGCTGCGTTGAAGTTCTCATATTCGAGTTCGCCTACAGCGCCGCCGTCCATGGTGTATGCAAAGTCACAGCCAAAGCGCTCAACGTCAAACTTATGAGCACCCTTGCCTATCTCTTCGTCGGGATTGAAGGCGATACGAATCTTACCGTGCTTGATTTCCGGATGAGCCTGCAGATAAGCCACTGCTGAGATTATCTCAGCGATGCCGGCCTTGTCGTCAGCTCCGAGGAGGGTGGTGCCGTCGGTCACGATAAGATCCTGTCCGAGATAATTGAGCATTTCCGGAAATTCTTCCGGTGAGAGCACTATCTTTTGCTCTTCATTGAGCACGATATCGCCGCCTTGATAATTGACAATACGCGGATTGACGTGCTTGCCACTCATATCGGGAGCCGTATCGAGATGAGCGATAAAGCCCACTACCGGAATATCCTTGTCGCAGTTGGCAGGAAGAGTAGCCATCAGATAGCCGTTGTCATCGAGAGAGATATCTTCGAGGCGCATCTGCTCTAACTCGCCTTTAAGATATTTGGCAAACTCCATCTGACCCGGTGTGGATGGTGTCATATTTGTCTCGTCATCGCTCTGTGTGTCAAACTTCACATAGCGGAGAAATCTGTCTATAACGTTCATGATAAAAGATTAAATGTAAACTCCTACAAATTTACAATTTTTTTTCTATAAATGACCAAAAAATGGTAAATTTGTAATTATGAATGCAAATCGCAAGAAATACAGACGCCGTGGTAGCAAGCGTCGGTTCAACTGGGGAATGGCAGCAATAGTGTGTTGCTTTGTCGTCTTGATAGTCTGGGGAGTTGTAGGGCTAACAGGTCAAGCCTCAAAGGAACGAGACAAGCCATTGCCCTCTGCCCGTCATATCAAGGACCTGGATAAGGTAAAGACTGTCAAAGGGGAAGCCTGGCCGGAGAAGGAATATGAAGGCTTCCGGCTTGCATTCGATGAGCGCCGTCATACGCCGGTATGGGTGAGCTGGGAATTGCTTGCCTCAGAGACAGACGGACCGGAAACGAGGTATAATACCTTTTGGACGGATGAGGACGTATACGGATGCGCCACATGGGCAGACTATCGCAATTCGGGCTACGACCGAGGACATATGTGTCCTTCGGCCGACCAGAAATGGAGTGCGGACGCAATGCGAGATTGCTTTGTAATGACCAATATGACCCCTCAGGACCATGCGCTCAATGCCGGAGCTTGGGCCACGTTGGAGAAGAAAGAGCGCGTATGGGCGCAGAGAGACTCCGCTCTCGTCATAGTGGCGGGACCTATATATTCTACCACAGACAAGGAGCGCATCGGCGACACCGGTGTGCTCGTACCCGCTGCTTTCTTTAAAGTATTACTTGCACCCTATCTTGACCGTCCGCGAGCCATCGGCTTTATTTATCCCAATTCAAAAGCCCCCGGCAATATGGCCGATTATGCCGTCAGCGTAGACCGTGTGGAAGAACTTACCGGCCTTGACTTCTTTTACGCCCTCCCCGATGAAATAGAGACTGAGGTGGAATCTAAATATTCTTTCAATGACTGGAACAGATAATAACCTGAGTCTGACAAAAGGCGAAACGATAGCAGCCGTCTCTACACCTCCCGGCAGCGGAGGTATAGCGGTAATCAGAGTCAGCGGTCCCGACGCCATAGAAATAAGCGACAAGATATGGCGAGGCAAAAGGCTGGCTACTTGCGCTTCACACACCGTGCATCTCGGTGAGATCGTGGATACCGAAGGAGAGATGACTGACACGGCTGTGGCTACTATATTTCGTGCGCCTCATTCTTTCACTGGAGAGGACACGGTGGAATTTGCGGTACATGGTTCGCCGTGGATACAGCGCGAAGTGGTGAGTCTGCTGGTAGATGCCGGTGCCCGTCCGGCCGAAGCCGGCGAATTCACACGCCGGGCCTTCGTAAACGGGCGCCTTGACTTGGCCCAGGCAGAGGGCGTGGCCGATATGATAGCAGCCGCGTCAAAAGCAGCCGGACGTCTTGCAGCCCGCCAGATGAAAGGAGACTTCTCGCGCAGACTCAATGAGATACGCGAAGAGATGGTGACACTGGCATCCCTCATGGAATTGGAACTCGACTTCTCTGAAGAGGATGTGGAGTTTGCCGACCGCACCCGCTTGCGCACACTTTGCGAAAGCCTGATGAAGGAAATAGACGGACTTGCAAAGACATTCCGTGCCGGGCGCGCAATTAAAGAGGGTGTCAACGTGGTGATAGCCGGATGTCCGAATGCCGGAAAGTCTACCTTGCTCAACCGACTGCTTGGTGAGGAAAAGGCCATAGTGTCGGATATAGCAGGCACCACCCGAGACGTGATAGAAGACACCACTGAAATAGAGGGCGTACTATTCCGACTTGTAGACACTGCCGGACTACGCGACGCCGATGACACAATAGAGAGACTCGGCATAGAGCGCGCCTTACGACGCATAGAAAACGCCGACATTATCATATATCTCCTTGACGCTACGGAAGACCTTAAGGCACAATCATCCTATCTAAATACCAGCGTGTTAAAAAGCGAGAATCAAGGAGATGAGCAACCTGAGAAGATTTACGTGCTCAATAAAACGGATGAAAGCGGCGCAATAAATATCGCGGATGTCAGTAGGATATTGGGCGTAAAAGAAGCAGACTTGATAGAGATATCCGCAAAAGAGGGAACGGGAATAGAGATGCTTGAGAAAAGACTTGCTGAGATAGCGAGCCGTGGCATAGACTTGCAGTCGGAAATCATAGTGACGAATGCCCGCCACTACGACAGCCTGTTAAAGACGCGCGAAGCCCTGTCAAGATTTCTGGCAGCGATGATAGAGGGAGTGCCGGCCGATTTTCTCGCCCAGGACCTCCGAGAAGCCATCCATCACCTCGGCGAGATCACCGGCGCCATCACCACCGACACCCTACTCCAGACCATCTTCTCCCGCTTCTGCATCGGCAAGTAACTCGCAAGTTAAAGACAGGTAGCTATAAGTTGAAAAAAAGTGTTGAGCAATGCAACAGACAAGGTTGAAAACCTCGTAAAGTCAGTCCCGACAAGCATTGAAGTTCATCTCTCCAATGAAGACCGCAACCAACTTGACAGCAATTTTCTTCGCTTGAAGAATCTGATTAAGCTCTATCTCCCTTTAGTATTAAGCCTTGGTGCATTCTTCGGCATCTGCCTTATGGGTAGAAGGATGATGAGTAACTCGGCATCAGACAAAAAGTACGAGTACGAGCAGCGTATCAACCAACTGGACCGCTGGTATCATGAAAATGCAGAGGCAATATCCTTCGGGCAATTCTACCGCGAGAACAACCCCAAGAAATACCGCGTATGGCAAACGGGACGCTGGCAACAAGACATCGCCTACCGCGACTCCCTCGTCCGCTCCAACTCCCTCGACCGACTGAAACACCTCAACGAAGACAAAAACTAACTCAAAATCAGCTCTTCACCCAACAAAAAACGTATTTGCCTCGTGTAGAGCAACCGTTATCATGCTCATACACTTGTGCATTCCAATTTTTCTTTGTAATTTTGCATATAACATCAATTAATTGTCCTATGTCAACAGACACAATAGATATAGAATTTGAACGCATTAATCGGCTAAAGGTAGTATTAGCTGAAAAGAACCGTAAAGGAAAATGGCTAGCAGAACAATTAGGCAAAAACGAGGCAACAGTGTCTCGTTGGTGCTCCAATACTGCTCAACCATCACTTGAAATGCTCGTCAAAATAGCATCTATTCTCAAAGTTGATCCACGACAGTTACTCAATGGAAATAAACTCTATTAAATATGGCTTATCCACAAACTATTAGAGAAGAAGAATTAAAAAATCTAATTGCTCAGGATTGGTTCTCCGTATACGATACCACTCATATTTTAGGTGATATAGATTTTTCTGTAGCAGTTCCGCAGGAAGGCTCAACCACTGATATTGAATTCTTATTGTGGGCTGAGGCGAAAAAAGGCTCCAAACCTATTGAAGAATCTTTTGCTCAGTTAATTCTTACTATTGGTAAAGCTAGGACTTTTGAATCCCACCTCCCTCCAAAATTTATTGGAGCATTTGATGCCTCTGAGATTACATTTATACCCTACGAATCAATTCAGAATATTTTTTATCAAAATGACTTCAATTGGAATATTACACCTTCTAACCATACTACAAAAGAATTTCAAGTGGTTACGAAGATGATTAAAGAAGCATTTACAAAAGAAATGTATTCTTTCGATTTTGAGGAAGGGAATAAAGAACTAAAACGATTTATCAAATCCAATTTTAGATTGGATAAAAAACGTATTTCTCGTATTAGAATAAGTAAAAATAATTTCGTTGTTATTTATCAAAAATGGCTTAATGCTGTTAAACCTACAATTAATATAAACTGGGAAGAAGCGAGAAAAGAAGGCGTGTTAGATTCTGATTTTTATCTTGCTGATATTCTCTCATCCAAGAATAAAACGATACAAGATAAATTGCAAGTCGTTCTACAAGAGACGTATTATGAATTAGGACGGAAAAAGACTTCTCTAGGTGTTTTTTCTTCTAGCAAAGCTTCGTTTTCTGACGATCAAGTAGAACATGCTAAATTTTGGAACCGATACGAACGCCCTCCCAAAAAAGAATATTGGGACTATATTATCAAAAGAAAGGATCTTTTAGTGCCTCAGGATATCAGAGAAAGACAAGGATCTTTTTTTACTCCGCAACAATGGGTTGAATTGTCTCATGAGTATATAGAGGATATACTCGGTGAAAATTGGCAAGACGAATATTACGTTTGGGATTGTGCTGCCGGAACGGGAAATCTTTTGAATGGACTCGTTGACAAGTATAAGATTTGGGCGTCAACGTTGAATCAAGGAGATGTTGATGTTATTAAGGAACGAATCAACAACGGTGCCAATTTGTTGGAATCACATATATTTCAATTTGATTTCTTGAATGACTCCTTTGAAAAACTTCCAGAAGGACTACGCAACATTATAAATAATGAAGAAACCCGCAAGAAACTAATAATTTATATAAATCCACCCTATAAGGAACATTCGGACGCGAAACAAATTTCAAAAACAGGCAAGAATAAATCAGGCATAGCAAAGGAAACCTTGGTATACAAGAAATCTAGTTCCATTATTGGAGCAGCAGCTAGAGAATTATTCGCTCAATTCCTTTTTAGGATAATGTTAGAAATACCCGGATGCTTAATAGCAAATTTTTCAACATTAAAAGGATTGCAAGCGTCAAATTTTCTTCTCTTTAGAAAATTTTTTGATGCTAAACTGCTGAGTTTATTTTTAATGCCAGCAGATACTTTTGATAATGTAAAAGGACAGTTTCCTATAGGCTTCATGATATGGGATACCTCTATTCATTCTGAATTTGATCAAATTCAAGCGGAGATATATAATTCTAAAGCACAACTAATAGATAACAAATATATCTATTCTTATAGAAACAATAAGTATGTCATTGAATGGATTAGGAAATTCTACGACAAGAAAAATAGTTCAGTCATAGGGTATCTAAGAATGAACGGTACTGACGTGCAGCATAATAATCAGATATTCATCACAAATATCCTATCTGCCAATGATTTAAAGTATCATTTATACACCCCAATCACAATTAACAATATTATACCAATGTGTATATATTGTAGTATAAGAAAGGTTGTAAATAAGACATGGCTCAATGATAGAGATCAGTACCTTTATCCGAATGATGATTGGATTAATGATATAGATTTCCAAATGGATTGCTTTGTTTATTCACTTTTTGACAATGCAATATTGGGAACAGACAAAGTAAACCATTGGATCCCTTTTAAAGAAGAAGAAGTTGCTGCCAAAGACACTTTTAAGAGTCATGTAATATCTGACTATATTTCAGGTAAAAATCGCCCCAAAATTGAGGCCACTTTATTTTCCGGAGAGATTGATAACACAAAACCATTATCATTTTCTCCAATAGCAACAGATGTCATGGATGCAGGAAGAGAACTTTGGAAATACTATCACTCAAAGGAAGATGCTAATCCAAATGCTTCTCTTTACGATATAAAAATGTATTTTCAAGGAACTAGAATTTTAAAAAATGGCAAAGTTCAGATGAAACCTGATAGTGACGATACTCGCTATTCAGAACTTATCAATAATCTTCGTAATAAATTGAAGAATTTAGCAAGACAAATAGAACCTAAAATATATCTATATAAATTTTTAAAATGACATTCTATTTTTAATATCTATACACATATTCAGTGTAGAGAAAATGTAAAACCAAACATGTCGGTAAATACTACCTGAAAACCTCTACAAGCATCCTCAGATAATCCCATAATAACTACAGAACTGTAAACTCCTATGGAATTAATACATGTATATTTAGATGAATTTGGAAATTCGAATTTGGATGTTTCAAAACAAGGAGCATCCTCTCATTTCATCATCGCAGCTATCCTCGTGCCTGAATCAAAAGTTCAAGCTCTGGAATCTGGTGTGGAAGCAATTAGAAAACAGGAATTCCAATCTGGAGAAATGAAATCAAGTTCAGTGGGTAAAAATCATACTCGAAGAGCAAGAATTCTTCAAAACCTTGCTAGACTTGATTTCAATGTTCTACTCTTGGTAATCGATAAGCATAAGCTGAGTTCTCAATCAGGGCTCAAATACAAAACCAGTTTTTACAAATTCCTTTATCAAAGGATTTATGAGCACTTACGCTCTAATATTAGCCGACTTCGTCTACATAATGATGGGATGGGTAGCCGCGAGTTTCTAAATGGTTTTGTAGAGTACGCAAAAAAGAGGAATCCAAATCCAAGTTTGTTTGATGAATTTGACATCACATTTGAAGATAGCAAAGCGAACGTGATAATCCAGCTTGCAGATTTTATTGCAGGATCTCTGGCCCGTAATATTGATGATTCTGTTAAAGACAAGAACTGTAGTATTGATTTTGCTGGGATCATCAAAAATCATATGTTCCCAGTTCTTTATTTTCCGAGAACTTTCAATGATTTTCTATCTAATACTACATTCTCTGAAGATGAAGATAAAAAAATTGCCGAAATATGTTATAGGAAAGCCTATAACTATATTGTTACACACCAAAAAAGCGACGATGAAATAGAAGCACAACGTACGGCTATTCTGAATTATCTTCTTTTTAGAGCAATTAATAATCCTATGCGAGATTACATTTTAACCAAAGAACTAATTGGATACCTTAGCCGTATGGGATATAATGAAATGAACAAAACTACCTTCCGTAATAAAATCATCGCAGGATTAAGAGATGAAGGAGTTGTAATCGCCAGCAGCAAAAACGGTTACAAAATCCCCACCAAGGTAAAGGAGATTCACGATTTCATCCATCACAGTAAATCTATTCTTTTGCCAATGCTTAATAGAGTAAAAATATGTGATGAAGTTTTGAGACTAGGGACTCTCGACAACATTCAGATACTTGACAC
>CAYVZJ010000023.1:0-40969 GCA_964456155.1 uncultured Sangeribacter sp. | reverse complement strand
AATAAACGTAGATATAGGGATCGGGACACGGCGGTACTTCCTTATCACAAGAATAGGATGATGTCAATAGAATTGCGGCTGCGAATATAAGGAATATATTGTTTCGTTTCATAATGGAGATTTTTAATTTACGTAAATATATTGTGTGTTTTTGGGAAAGCTGTCTTTACCGTCTTGTGTAGTGTAATGGTTGCCTGTACTCCAACCGTTACTTCTTCCGTAACCCCAGCCCCAATTGCAATAATAGTCATATCGAGAATTTTGAACCTGAATACCATCTATTGTCCACATATGGCCACCATCTGAATCCGAACCGGCTGCAAGCTGTGGATATCCTTTCTTCAGATTCTGGATTATCTTTGCCGAATCTATCGCTCCTTTGGCTAAAGTACAATTGTATCCTAAATCAATCAGATAATTGTAGGCAGCCACAGCTTGTGTGACGCTACTGCTACACCCAAATTTTACTTGACAATTCAGGGCAATTTCGTGAAAAAAGTGTGCTATTTGCTCCTTTTGGGTACCATAGAACGAGTTGCCATATTTAGGCAACGACTTAAAATTAATATCCTTGGTGCCGTAGAAAGTGCCTTTAAATTTTCCAATTGTAGCAATTGTCTGAGCGACTGCGGTAGTCACACATCCAATGGGCATATGGTTGCCTATGGCCCTGCAAGAAATGCAAGTGCAATAGGGGGCGTAATTGTTAAAAGGAGGTTTCTGATCCCATTCAAATCTTGTTATAGGATTTACAATCGGAATAATACCACCGTCTGCCCTGGTCTGTTCCTCCTGATTCAATACTATAATATCGGAAGCAATCTGTGGATACTCCTCTACAATCTCCTTTAATGGTTTGATAAAGGTTGTGTCACTGATATGACCTGACTCTGTGTAAAAGAACACATGGTTGAGCCTGCTGTCGTCTGACACAATAGCATACCCTTCCTTGTCTCCAAAATCCAATGATACAGTCTGAATCTCAAATGGCTCAGCATTGCAAAGTCCTGATCTTGTCAGTGTGGAATCCTCAACAAATTGATCAATCTCGTATTTTTGCCGCGCGATATTAGTAATCGTAAAGGTAGTTTTGCTACGCGTTGGAGCAACTCTCGCATTTGCATAATTACTTATCAATTCATAGATTCGGCTGTTCGAAGCATTCAGCATCTCTTCTTGATTCGGTGGCGTCTCCTCACAACATGAGGTGACCACCCATGCTGTCATAATGACAAGCAAAATGTAAGAAATTTGTTTCATTTTTAGTTATAATTTATTAATAAAAGATTATTGTTTTTAGTATACCACCTTTCCTTCGCCAAACCAGTTGCTGCCTTGCAGTGAGATGATGTGGATGTCATCTATACACGGCAATGTGAACGTTGCGTTGAGTTCAGGAGAGTAGCCTTCCTGAATGCCGTCAACACTATACACATAAATGCAGCCCTCTAAGTCTTCCGGACCGGCTGTTGTCAGTTCGCCTGTAGCGTCATCAAGCATGACATCAACAGGCAGATTCATGGGCAGACGTCCTATAGAGCCACCGATAGGAGATGTCGGTGTTTTCTTCTTATAGGTGATTTTGATTGTGACTGTTTCGGCAGACACCGAAAAAATTGCTAGGAGTGGCATGGCCACTAAAAATAGTTTTTAAACATTATAATTAGATTTTATATTTTGCAAAGTTACAACAGAAAGAGCCAATTTTCCAAAATAAAAATATGCGCTTTGGGCCTATCTAAGAGGACGAATTATCAGTAGATTACTGATTTTCCAAAATACAAAAATATGCACCCACCTTAAAAGGGGATGTTTCAGGGGGTAAAAATGTATCTTTTAGGCCTAAAAAGACAATCAGTTGAGTGTTTTATTGATGATTTGCCGAATGTATGAACTGAGCGTTGACTCATTCTTGGGAATATCAATTTTTGACCGCGTCGGCGCGGTTCATTATCTCGGTAGCTTCCAGTGAAGTGCCCGGCTTACGCCCCTCAATCACTGCCACTGCAATTAAGGCAGCGACGGCAACTGCAGCCAAAGCGACGACAATCCATCGGCTCGGTATATTATAGATTTTATCCTTTGCCATAATACAAATTTACGATATTAACTCCGCGCTCGCAAATTTAAAACGACTGTCATACCATTCCAAAAAATCAGATACTATTCCTATAAATATTATAGCCTACTCTCCACAAAATGTTAATTAAGCAGCTCAGTATTATCTTCCTCGATTATTTGAGCTTGTATCTCTTGTAATTCTGTCAACAACTTATTTGAGGCTCGAAATTGTTGCCACTGTTCTTTCAATATTGAGATGATTAAATTAAACTCTTCCTTATTATATTGATATTGCCTACCTATGCTGAGCCAATATTCTATTTTATTGAAAAAATCTTCAATTTCAGTGCATTTCAAAGACTTTCTAATCTCATATGCGTTATTGACAGGTTCGTACGGAAACTCAGCAGGAGATATGATAGTTTTGTTGAATTGAGTCACCGACAATGGTCTGCAAAAGGAAAAAATCCCTCCTTCATGAGAGTGATTATTAAACCAGTTTATCATCTGTTGGATTACATTGTCTCTGAATATAAAAAATTTCTCCTTATAGATTGCAGCGTCAGTAGAAAGAATGTCTACTGTATGTCTTACCTTTTCTTCCAATTTACGTTTACTGAGATTATCAGCAGACTTATAATCCAATCTTAATTCTATTAAAAGGAGCGAATGAGATGAGAATTTATTCTTATGAAATTTTTTTACGCCAATCACTGCATCAACAGTCGGCTGTCTGTCCCGCTTATCATTTGTTGCAAGAATTAATTCCAAGTCATCCATATCAAGACACATGATTTCCGGATGAAAGAAAACTTCTTTATAATCCTTTTGAGATACCGAATGCAGGTAACTGCCACATATTGGATATAGAAGATTATCTTTAATTAACTCATTATCATACGCCAGAGGATTGCCCATATTGTTCTATTCTTTGGTATGCGATATTGAAAGACTTGAAAATTTCCTCTACATTGTTGCCCAATTCTCCATACACATACTGATATGGCACATCAGATGGGATGGCTATATAGAAAGTTGTAGCATCCTGTAGGTCTTCTTTCGATGAGATGGAATTTATAGCGGCAATCATATCCGGATGATGACTTGCGATAACCACCTTTACACCAACCTCTTTATGTAGCAACACAAGGATATGAGCAAATTCCACCACCCACTGAGGATGTAAATGAGCCTCGGGTTCGTCAATTAATAATATCGTATCATTATCTAAATATCCATTCTCAAGGAGCCTCAAAAGATAGGAAAATGACTTCATTCCGGTGGCTACATTATCCAGTTTTATCTCAAGGCCATCAGCCCGTTTATAGTGAAGTTCAAACTCATCAAAATCATCCTGCACCACCGTTACGCTGCCATTGATAATCTTTTGAATTCTATAAATCAATTTCCGGACACCAAAAGATATCTCTTTTTCCTTCATTGGATATATCATCATATTCTGAAGGTTTTTCCAAAATATATTATCTTCTGCCACGTCTTCTGATACTGCCATCGGAGTATCTACATAGATGGCTCGTTTAAGATTATAAAGATAACCTACCTTTCCATTATTCAACAGGCTGACTTTATCTTCGTAAAAATTTATATTTAGCGGGAATTGTTGACGAATATCAAATTGAGCTTTTATAAGAGGAATAAATTCTTCAATTTCTCTCTTATCTTTGGCCTCTAAATATTCTTCTAACAATTTAATTCCTTTTTGTTTCTCTTCCTCTATAAAATCAGTCACTCGAACATGCAATGGTGTGGTTGCATCCGTTTCAATTCCAAGAAATCTCAACGAACGGTCTCTTCTAATTTTAGGAGTGTTTGTCTTTATGTAATCCGTAAGTATAATCCCAAATCGATCTACAAGATTTTGATAGATTATCAAGGCTTGATCTATATTGTCTTGACATTCCCGAGATTTGGCGTCTTGAATCTTTTTAATTCCATCCTGAATCAGGAGGGGTGTGGAGACGTGAGTCGCCATGCGGATATCTTGATAGACAGTTGCCAGCAGGGAAAGCTCTGCTTGCAGCGAGGTTAAGAAATCCTGATATAGAATAACATCAAACTCATTCGCTCCATTTACAAGATAATATATCCACCGAGAGAGTGTGCTCTTACCGCAGCCATTTTCCCCACTGAGCACGGTTATGCCGTTTAACATAATGTTGGCAGATGCTATAGCGTGATAGTCTTTCAATGAAAATTTATAATGACTCATATTATTCTAATTCATTATCAAAATATAAAATACAAAAATAATGAAATCCCGGCAATTGACAACTTTAAATGCCTAAAATTGCGCCTTACCTTCTATCATCAGCGTCGTGCCGGAAAGAATGTTTAAGAAACGGCTGCGGGGGTGTGTCTTGGACGGACACACCCCCGCAGGTGATGTTTGTATATATGGAGGAGTTACTCCTTATATTTCTTGAGGATGAGGCAGGCGTTGTGACCTCCGAAGCCGAACGTGTTGCTCAGCACGGCGTTGATCTCACGCTTCTGCGCCTTGTTGAAGGTGAAGTTCAGATTATAGTCCACCTCCGGGTCATTGTCGCCCTCCTCGTGGTTGATCGTAGGCGGCACAGTGTTAGTCTCGAGAGCCTTGACGCTGAATACAGCCTCAAGCGCGCCTGCAGCGCCCAGCAGATGACCTGTCATTGACTTGGTCGAGCTGAGGTTCATCTTATAAGCGTGGTCGCCAAATACTTTGACGATGGCCTTAGCCTCGCTGATATCGCCTACGGGAGTAGAGGTGCCGTGAAGGTTGATATAATCGATCTCCTCCGGCTTCATGCCGGCATCCTTGAGTGCATTCTCCATGACGAGACGAGCGCCGAGTCCTTCGGGGTGAGTGGCTGTGATATGGTAAGCATCAGCACTCAGTCCGCCGCCGGCCACTTCAGCATAGATATGCGCTCCGCGAGCCTTGGCATGTTCAAGCTCTTCCAGCACCAGAGCCGCAGCGCCCTCACCGATGACAAAGCCGTCGCGCGAGCCGCTGAAGGGGCGTGAAGCGCCTTCCGGGTCGTCATTGCGTGTGGAGAGAGCCTTCATGGAGTTGAAGCCTCCCACGCCGGCCGGGAATACGGCAGCTTCGGCACCGCCGGCCACGATGGCATCCGCCTGACCGAGACGTATCAGATTGAAGGCGTCGACGAGCGCGTTGTTGGAGCTCGCGCATGCAGATACGGTGGCGAAGTTGGGGCCGTGATAGCCGTGGTCTATTGAGATATGACCTGCAGCAATGTCGGCAATCATCTTCGGAATGAAGAAAGGATTGTATTTCGGACCGGCCTCACTGTTCTGAGCGTAGTATCCGGCCTCCTCCTCAAATGTGTGCAGGCCGCCGATACCGGCTGCAAAGACTACTCCAACACGGTTTTTGTCTACCTTTTCATCTGTGTCAAGGCCGGCGTCATCTATAGCCTCCTGAGCAGCCACGAGGGCATATTGCGCGTAGAGGTCGAGCTGACGCAATTTCTTGCGGTCAAAGTGATCCGCAGCATTGAAATTCTTGACTTCGCAGGCAAACTTCGTCTTGAAGAGCTCCGCATCAAAATGTGTGATCGGACCAGCACCGCTTTTACCCTCTACGGCATTCTGCCACGTAGTGGCAACGTCATTGCCGATCGGGGTCAGGGCACCAAGCCCGGTGATTACAACTCTTTTTAATTCCATAAGGGAAAAACGGTTGGTGAAGGGATGGGGGGATATATTACTTGTGAGACTCGATGTAGCTGATAGCGTCACCTACAGTGGTGATCTTCTCTGCGTCCTCGTCAGGGATCTGGATGCCAAATTCCTTCTCAAACTCCATGATGAGCTCTACAGTGTCAAGTGAATCGGCACCAAGATCTTTAGTGAACTCAGCTGCGGGTGTAACCTCGCTCTCGTCTACTGTAAGTTTCTCAACGATGATGTTTTTTACTCTGTTTTCGATATCAGACATAGTTCTTAATGATTTGCGAAACAGCATTCTCCACCGGTAAGCGGAGGCCGCTGTCTCAGAGTTAATATTTAGTTTCTGTTTTTGCTCATTTGCACATTGAGAGTGCAAAGTAAATGATAAATTTCCAATTAAAGAAATTTTTAAACAAAAAATGCACAAATTTTTAACATTTGTGCATTCTTTTGTCTATATTTTAGACATCTTCGGACACTTCGTTCCAGGTTATTGAGATTGAGTCCCTCCGGGACATGTATGGCTCTTATGTCTCTGCGGTCCTGCTTACTTCACCTCCCAAGTCTCGGTAGTCTTCAGGATCATGTCGCGAAGGCTGCCGAAGTTTTTCTTGGCGCGGACATCTTCCACCTGCTGAGCCACGGCCGCTTCATACGTCGGTGTCTCTACATCGCGTATCACGCCGATGGCCAACGGAAGGTCGTGGCCGTCCATCATGGCGAGCTGCTGGTGGAGGAAGTTGCTTACGGTATGTGGGTCGTGCACCAGCACGTCATCCATCGTATAGCCATCTTCTCCTACGGTCACCGCTTTGAGCAGGAAGCCGTTTTGCACGAGGCCTTTCTCCATATTCTTGCCGAAGAGCATCTTCTCGCCGGCGCGAAGATGGATGGTATGCTCGTCGCGTTTGTCCTTATCGCTCAGGAAGGAATGCGAGCCGTTGTTGAAGATAACGCAGTTTTGCAGTATTTCCACCACCGATGTGCCTTTGTGGCGAGCGGCGGCTACCATGATCTCTTTAGTAGTGTCGAGCGCGATGTCTACGCTGCGGGCAAAGAAGTTGCCACGGGCGCCAAATACGAGTTCTGCCGGAATAAAGGGATCCTCGGTAGTGCCGTAGGGGGATGATTTGGTCACGGCGCCACGGTCAGATGTGGGGGAGTATTGACCCTTTGTCAGTCCGTAGATCTTATTGTTGAAGAGAAGGATATTGATGTCTATGTTACGGCGTATTGCATGAATGAAGTGATTGCCACCGATAGCCAGACCGTCGCCGTCGCCGCTCACCTGCCATACGGTGATGTCGGGGCGAGCTGTCTTCAGGCCGGTAGCGATGGCGGCTGCACGGCCGTGGATGGTGTGCATGCCATATGTGTTCATGTAATAGGGGAGACGTGACGAGCAGCCGATGCCTGACACTACGGCAGTGTCTTTGGGAGCCACGCCGAGTTCGGCCATCGCTTTATGGAGCACGTTGAGGATAGCATGGTCACCGCAACCCGGACACCAGCGTACGCTCTGTTCATTCTTAAAATCGCCTGCTACGTAAGTCTGTCCGCAGGGATGAGTATTGTTTGTTTCCATGGTTGGTCCTTGTTGTCCTTATTCGTTAATGTGACGCTTCACTCCTTCCACAAACTCACGCACCATGAAGGGCTGTCCCTCTATCTTGTTGATGCGGAGTATCTCCTTTCCGGGGAGGTGCATCTGCAGATAGTCGGCAAACATGCCGGTGTTGAGTTCGGCCACGATGATGCGCTTATATCCCTTGAGCACGTCGAGGGCATTGGCCGGCAGAGGATTGATATATCTGAACTGGGCGAAGGCTACGGGTGTGCCCCCGTTGTTGAGTTCGTCGGCAGCGGTCAGCAGATGTCCGAAAGTGCCGCCCCAGCCTACGAGGATAGTCTCCGCGTCGGGATTGCCCATCACTTCGAGCAGGGGTATGTCGTCGGCGATACGTGCCACTTTCTCACGGCGGATCTTCACCATCTCTTCATGGTTGTGACCGTCAGTGGAGATGACGCTTGTCTTGATGTCCTTTTCGAGTCCGCCTACGCGGTGCATTGCTCCCTCCATGCCGGGGATAGCCCAATAGCGCACGTTGTTTTCGTCGCGGTCGAAGGGTTTCCAGCCGGCTGCTATGCGGGCTTCATCCACGTAGTGAGGTTTGATATCGGGATATTCGGAAGCCTCGGGTATGCGCCATGCAGAGGAACCGTTGGCAATGAATGCGTCTGTAAGGAGGATTACCGGCGTCATGTGCTCGAGGGCTATGCGGCAGGCTTCGAAGGCCATATTGAAGCAGTCGGTAGGGCTGCAGGCTGCCAATACGCAGAGGGGCGACTCGCCGTTGCGGCCATAGAGGGCCTGCATAAGGTCAGTCTGCTCAGTCTTTGTGGGTAGGCCGGTGGAGGGTCCGCCACGCTGCACGTCGATTACCACAAGTGGTAATTCAGCCATGACAGCCAGGCCGATGCCTTCGCTCTTGAGAGCAAGTCCCGGGCCTGAAGTGGATGTGACTGCGAGGCTGCCGCCGTAAGAAGCGCCGATTGATGAGCATACGCCTGCTATCTCATCCTCCATCTGGCAAGCCTTTACACCTAAATCTTTGCGCTTGGCGAGTTCGTGAAGGATATCCGTAGCCGGAGTGATGGGGTATGAGCCCAAGAAGAGGGGGCGTCCGCTCTTCTCTGAAGCCATGATAAGACCCCAGGCTGTAGCGGTATTGCCGTTGACGTCTGTATATATTCCGGGAACAGTCGGCTCTGTCTCGATGCGATATGTAGACATCGAGGAGTGGGTGTTGTGGCCGTAGTCCCAGCCGGCGCGTACTACTTTGGCATTTGCCTCATAGACAGCCGGTTTTTTTGCAAATTTCTTTTCCAACTTGCGCAGTACGCTCTCCACGGGGCTGTCAAAGAGCCAGCATATCAGTCCGAGGGCGAGCATGTTCTTGCATTTAAGGATGGCCTTCGGGTCCATGCCACTGTCTTCAAGCGTATGCTTGAGCAGAGTGGTCATCGGGACGAGCATGATGCGGTTGGGGTCAATGCCCAGCTCTTTGACGGGGTCGTCAGTGGCATACTGTGCTTTCTTCAGGTCTGCGGGGCGGAAGGTGTCCACATCGCAGATGATGATGCCGCCGGGTTTGAGAAATTTAAGGTTAGTCTTGAGCGCTGCGGGATTCATCGCCACAAGGACGTCAGCCTCATCGCCGGGAGTGTGCACTCCCTTACCAACATTTACTTGGAAACCGGATACGCCGCTGAGTGACCCCTGCGGGGCGCGGATTTCTGCCGGATAGTCCGGAAACGTGCTGATTTGGCTGCCCTCTCCGGCGTTAACGTTGGAGAAGATATTACCAGCCAGCTGCATACCGTCGCCGCTGTCTCCTGAGAAGCGGACTACTACACGGTCTAACGTTTTCACATTTGTGCCGGGTAACATAATGTCTGTTTTGCGACCGGTCACCGAAAGCCGGGAGCGTAAAATGACGCCGTAAGGCAAAATCGGCTACCGAGTCATATTAGGATTTAAGGTTAGTGTTCTATATTTCAGCCAATTGCGACAAAAGCCGCGCAAAGCCACATTTTCTTCATGCAAAATTAATCATTTACCCCATATTACCAACTATTTTTTGCGGATTTTGAGGGGGCGGCCGTCGGAGAGGCGGATGTAGATGCCGGGCTCGGCTCGGTCTATGTCTATTCGACGGCCGTTCAGGTCATACCAGATGGCCGGCTCCTCAGCGCTCGCTACCGTGGGGAATACTACTGTGGAGATATCTCCTTCGTCGGAAATACAGCGGTAGAGCGTCACCTTCTGCTGTGCGCTTGTGTATGCTGAAAAGCGGGGGCTCTGCTTGTTGTATTGCAGCGTGCCTACGGACGTGCCGAAATCCATTGCCACTGTCTTGTCAGGAGACAACTTTATTGACACCTCCGTGCCCTCCTCCGCAATCTGCAGCGATTTGGCTGCTGTAGAGTAAAGATAGCCTACATTCTTCAGAGTGATATCGTTGACGCTTACATAGTATTGGTTACCTCCGGCAGACACGAGACGCACCAATCCCGTATTTTCAGGAATGTATGTTATGACTCCGGAGTCATTAGTGGTCTCTCCCGCTACGTTGACATATTTGGAAGAGGAGGTGCCGGCGGCTGTCGCAGCCATTACAGTATTGTTCTCAGCCACCTCGTAAGTGATGATGTAGATGTCGCTGTCAGTGATATTGTCGCTATTTACCACCTTCTCCCAGCGAGCATGCATATAGTCGGTCTTGCCGGCCTCACGGGCCGTAAGAGTAAGCGAAGAGACGGAGCTGTCATAGTCTGTGCCGTTATATTTGGTGCGTGCAAAAGCCTTGAAACTGATAGTCTCTCCGGCTGACTGCGCAGCTGCGATATTAATCGGTGCGGTGTAGAGTCGGTAAGCGTCCGTATCACCGAAAGAGTAATAGATATCATCAGCGTCAGAGGTCAATTCCAGTGAGAATGCATCCCACCAACGTCCTGTCCATGTGTTTACGCCCGCGAGAGTATAGTCACTATCGGCGCTGCCGGTCGCTATGAATACAGGAGCATCCGGACGATTGGGGGCATATACCGGCTCTGTGTAAGAGAAAGCGGTAGTATTCTTACTGCCCCAGACGTATTCAGCCAGGTCCGGTATCTCCACGTATGGATTGACATTCATCTGGATGCCGCTCACAGCCTTTGCGCGGCTCAGCTCGCGCTCGTCAACGGGGTCTTCGGCAGCCCATCGCAGCAACATTTCCGTGGCCCAGGGCTTCAGAGTGGGGAATGCCGACAACTCATACATATACGCCGGGGTCTCTTCCCAGCTGATATCATCATAAAGCGTGAAGATATAGAAATAGGCTCGGGCAAAGTCTCCCTTATATTCATCAGCCGGCTCAAAAACCGTAGAAGCACCACCGCCGGTTGTCATTGTCGGCGCGCCGATATTTGTGAGTCCGTTGCTCCAGGTAGGAGTGCCGGAAATCTCGCCTAACGGATTGTTGTTCTTACGATTGTTGGCATCCGCATCCGAAGGATTAAGATGATACAGATCCTTATAGGCATTGTTTTTGACGCCGCCCCACCAGCTGTTGGCTACAGAGTGTTCGATATTCATACCCCCGTGGCCACTTGAGACATACACCAGGCGGTTGCTATACATATCAAACCATGCAGCGCGCCCCTGCACCATGCGGATGTCAGTGGTCTCAAAGGCTTCCCATGTCTTGTCACCGTAAGTGATGCTTTTGAAATTGGCACCGGAAAGTTGCTTGACGGCACTCTTCAGTTCAGCTCCGCATTTGCCGTTGAGTGAGGTATAGTCGGTAGCGCCTGCGCTCAGCGCAGCAATGACGCATAACGGCATCAAATATCGTTTCATCTTTATTTTCTGATTTTAACGCTTTCGTTAGTTCTTACAATTATATATATCCCCGCAGGGAGGTCGGCCATCACACTGCTCTCTTCACCTTCACCTACGCATAGACCCTGCAGTGTAAATACCTTTACATCACCTGAGTTCTCTTCCATACGGTCCACAATAGTAGTGGAGTCCTCGTGGAGACGGAACAGACGCAGATGCTCTTGAGATGATGTGTAAGTGGTGAAGCGCGGTGCGCTCGCATTATACAGAAGGTTGCCGAAACTGCCATAACCGATGGTAGCCTCACCCGAGCTGCTTACCGTCACTGTGGCTGCAGAATTCTGAGAGGGGGAGTCGGAAATGGTGACGGTCTTCGCTGCCGTGCTGGTCAGATAGCCTTGCAAATGATTGTAGTGAGTGTCATAGACTGAGATGTAATAACTATTACCTCCGAGACTTTCGAAGCGTAGCAAGGCAGTGCCTTCGGGCACGTCGGCCAGATAATCGCGTGTGCCGTTATTTCTGATGTCGGCCATTGCCCCGGCCTTAAGATACTTGCCGCCACTCTCGTCAGACATGAAGACGCTGCTCTGAGCGCTGACTATGACGTAAGTGTCTGTCTCATTAAGATCTGCTGAAGAGGTGACGGCATACCATACACCCTCCGGCAGAGTCGGGTCGTCCGGAATTACGGGATCGTCGGGATTGGTCGGATCATCCGGGATTACCGGATCGTCAGGAATAGTCGGATTATCTATGTTGGCGAGCGAGAAGGCCGCATTTTTCCATGCTCCCCATACATAATCTTCCAGTCCGGGAAGGTCGATGTAAGGATTGCGGTTGCCTTGCACCTTATATACCGCCTCATTACGGCGTATCTCCTTTTCGCTCACCGGGTCGAGCTTTGCCCATCGCAGCAGCATCTCCACGGCCCAGGGCTTGAGCAACTCATCGCTCCCGGGTGTATACATCCATGCAGTGCTTGAGCTCCATGCTATGTCGTCGTATACGGTAAACATATAGAAAAGGCTTCTGGCGAAGTCTCCCTTATATTCATCGATAGGCTCATACACCCAATTGCCCTGACTGCTGCCTGTCATACCGCTTTTGGGATGACCCACGCGTGTCACGCCGTTGTCAAAGTTGCAGCTCCCTTCAATCTCGCCATAGGGGTAATTGCTTTTGGCGCTGTTGGCCTTGGAGTCGGAGGGGTTAAGCTCAAAGAGATCCTTGTATGCGTCATTCTTCGAGCCGCCCCACCAGCTGTTGGGAATACTGTGCTCTATATTCATTCCCGAATGTGAGGAGGGGTCGGAGGCAGCGACGTTATTGTTGGAATACATGTCCCACCAGCAGAGTCTGCCGTCTACGACACGCGTGTCGGTAGTCATAAAGGCCTCCCACGTGCTATTGCCGTAAGATATGGCGGTGTGATTTCTTACTACACCTTTGGCAGCCTTGCGAAGTCCGGTGCCTTTGCACCCTTCAAGTTTGTCGTAATATCCATCCGGGGCAGCAGCTGTCATTCCGGCTGTCATTCCGAGGATACAGGAAATCGTTATGATGTGTTTCAGTTTCATTTTGCTATTTTTTCAGTTGTTCCTGATTTGTATTTAATGATATATACACCCTTGTCGGCGCTCTCCAAATTTACGGGCGCGCCTTGCAGATTATATGCCGCGACGACCTCATCGGCCTGAACGGCAGTCTCATTCACACCGCTTTCGGGATTTAGAGTGAAGGGGAGATTGCTCTTGTCACCCCAGATGTATTGCGCGAGTTCCGGCAGATCGACAAAGGGGTTACGGTTGCCCTGCACCTTGTAGATGTTGTCATTACGGCGAGTCTCTTTTGCATCCACAGGGTCTTGCTCACACCATTTGAGCAGCAATGTTGCAGCCCAGGGCTTCAGGAATGTCATCGAGGTGAGGTCGTACATCCAGTTGTAACGCGACTGCCAGGCGATATCATCATAGACAGTCACCATGTAGAGATATTGACGCGCGAAGTCGCCCTTATATTCATCGGCCGGCTCAAAGACGTAAGCAGCGCCACCACCTTGTCCGCTTACGGGACGTCCTACAGTGCTGACCCCATTGGTCCATGTGGCCTGACCCACCTCTCCGAGCGGATAATTGCTCTTCTGGCTGTTGGCTGTCTGATCGGAGGGATTGAGATTGACGATATCGCAGTATGCGTCACCATTCTCATCCTTGCCCCACCAGCTGTTGGGCATCGAATGCTCGATGTTGAGTCCCTGATGGCCGTCTGCGGTGTAGACTACATCATCGCTATACATGTCCCACCAGGCCTGACGACCGTTTACGAAGTGAACGTCAGTCTTTTTGAATGCATCCCACGTGCTGTAGCCGTATGCTATTTTCTTATGGTCTTTGACAATAGCTTTGGCAGCATTGCGCAGGTCTGTGCGTTTCTTCCCTTCAAGATTGTCATAATATCCTTCGGGATATTCGGCCATACCGGCCAATGAGCCGCCGAGCATGGCGGCGATAATTAATATGCGTGATGCTTTCATCTGATTATCAGTTTGCAGGGTCTTTTTATCTTATCGCCGCAGATGATATACATGCCCGTGGGTAGGGTGATGATATCACCATGTGCAGCCTCCGTTATGATTCTTACTATAGCGCCGGTGGTGTCATAGACGAGGATGCGTCCCGGATTGACTGAGGTAAGCACTCTGAAGCCCTCATCGATAGGAGCGATGGTGACAAAGTCAGACTCCGCATAGAGGCCATCGACGCCTGTGGCTTGAACAGTAACGGTATTGGAGGCTTCGGAGAGATAACCTAAGCGAGATGAGCGCACACTGTAAGTCTCCATGACAGCCGGGTCGCGACCGTCAATACGCAGATAGTTGGTGTCAGACTCGAGTTGGTCGCTCTCCTCATCGGTAGCCGTATAGCGAGTGCGTGTCACTACGTAGTAGTCTACCACCTCCGGTGCGGCGTTCCAGCGTGCGGTATATCCCGTGTCTGTGATGTCTGTGGGCTCTGTTGCCGTCAGGCGGGTAAGTGTCGGCACGCTGCAGCCCTCACCACGCAGATTGACACGGAGGCTACCCTCCAGACCACCATCGTATATGCTCAGTGTGGCCGAATGCTCTCCGAGACGGGTGGGGGTAAACTCTATGGTGAGCATATATTCACCGGTCTTGTTGATATATGCAGCCGGGATAGAATTGACGGAGAGCCGGAATGCCTCCTTGTCTGTACCTCCGGCTCTTACAGAGAGGGGAGAGGTGAGGTTTTTGCCTTTTATGACAAGCCATGAAGTGCCGGAGCCGGAGACAGCCACCTGCCCGAAGTAGAGCGACTCATTATTGACCGGCATGGTGATTTCAGCCGGGCCGGTGATAGGAGGTGTCTGAGAGCCGTCCTGCTCCGCGAGGCGGAAAGTCTCTGTAGTGCGTGTGCCCCAGATATATTCGGCAAGTTCCGGAAAGTCAATGAAGGGATTGCGGTTGCCTTGTGATTTTTCCACAGCGTCGTTGCGCAATATCTCTTTTTGGCTCACCGGGTCTTGACGCGACCATCTGAGCAGCATCTGATATGCCCACGTCTTGAGAGTAGGGTAGGATTGCTGTGTGAACATCCAGTTGTAATAGCTCACCCAGGGGAGGTCGTCGTATACGGTGGCTACATAGAAGAAAGCGCGTGCGAAGTCTCCCTTGTATTCATCGGCCGGCTCAAAGACGCTTCCGGAGCCGCCACCGGTGCCTGACATGGGTGTGCCTACCTTAGTGACGCCATTGTCAAAGGAGGGGACATCCACCTCACCGAGCGGGTAATTGCTCTTGGCCATATTGGCGCTTCCGTCGGAGGGGTAGAGGTTCCACATATCAGAGTAGCAGGGGGTGTATTCCACCGAGCCGCCGCTCTTCCACCATGATTTGGGCACACTGTGCTCTCGCTGCATACGGTTTTTCGAGAAACTGCTTTTGGCCGTTTGTCCCGGTGAGATGAGATACATCTGGTCACTGTACATTTCCCACCATCTTTTACAGCCGTCCACGAGTTCCGGATATACGTCGGAATACTGCCAATATGTCGGGAGATCCATATAGACAAGCATGGTGTGTTGCGACACGCATTCTTTAGCGGCCGCCTTGAGAGCCTCTTTGCTCTTGCCCTCCATACGGTCGTAATATCCTTCAGTATAAGCAGCCTCTGCGGAGAAGGCTCCGCAGAGGATGAGTATTGTCCAAATCAGATTTTTAGTCATTCTATTACTTTATCTCAAACATTGAGTTAACAGAGCTGATGCCCACCGTGCCGAATGATGTGCCGATGTTACCCTGTATTTTCACTTCCTTGCGATACTTGTCGGGGTTCTGCTTGAGGCCGAACATCTTACGAGCGTCGCCGGAGAGGCTTACGGGTATGGAGTTGGCGGTATTGGCGCCATCGGGGCTTGTGCTGATGATGACGTTGTTGCCGCTATAGTCAGCATTGGAGGTGTCGGAGGTAAATCGCGCGCCGGTAGCGAAGTCAGTTCCGCTGACGAAGCCGACGATATATCCGGTCACCCAGACGCCGGTCTGGTTTTCCGGATTGGCGAGAATGTAGCTGACGGTATAGGGAGAGTCTTCCGTGCCGCTGCCGCCGCCGGTGATGCCGTCGATGATGAGGCCTTGTATCTCAAAGTCGGAATATCCGCCTGCATTGCCGGTGATGCCGTGCATGCCGAGGTATTCGCTGAAGGTGCCTTTGACGGTGAGCAGTTTGCCGAGCACGCCCGGATTGTCGAGCAGGTTGGCATACTGGCGCAGACGGCTGCCTGCCGGGAGTTCGACGACGGCCATCTCATCCAGGTTGCGCGTGTCGGGTGTCATGCCTATCACCACGTTGTTTTCAAGTTCGGCAGCTGTGGCGTTGAAGATGATATCGTCAGTGCTTGTCACGCCGCCGGTGATACCTGCGCGAACGCTGCCGATGATATAGCCCTTCACCCAGCCGCTGCGTCCGTTGTTCTTCATCTCTATAACTTCCTTGACGGTGTAGGGGTCATCTTTAGAGCCCTTGCTCTCGAAAATCAGGTCACGGGTGTCGCGCAGTATGAGTTGCCAGCTTGTGCCGTAGCGTGAGAGGATACCCCTTACCGTGCCGATGCCGGCGGGTACGGTGTCGTTATAGAACGTGCTGTAGCCCGAGCAGCGCACGTTGAGTTGGGCCCCGCTTGCATCCTTGATATATCTGTCGGCATTATCCTGATAGGGGGCGAAGGTCTCCTTGCCGCCGTCCACGAAGCTTACGTTAGGAATCTCCACGAGCTGAGACATCATGTTGCGGTATTCCTCGCCGGCTCCGGCTATGCTGTTGATTTGCTCAAGAGAGGAGATGATGCAGTAGGGTTCACCCGTGGGAGCCTGCCCGCCGAAAGGTATGTATTTGAATTCTTTGGAGGGGAGACCGTTAAGCTGTGCATGATTGGCGAATAGGTCGTAAGCCATGAAGCTGATCTGAGGCTCGCCGTTATAGTCGCCGCGCCATCCGAGCTGTATGAGGCTGTTATACTGACCTATCCAGAGGCCGGTGACGTTGATTATCACCTCTTGTCCTAAAGGATAGGAGGTATAGAGACTGCCACGGTTGATAGAGAGCGCGATGGCAGCCGTTTCGTCCTGCACCACGAGCATACGGTAAATATTACCCGAAGCGTCGGAGGAGATGACACGTCCCTTGATGATATAAGGCGTGGATGTGGCCTCATCCTTATAGGGAGTCTCTATGGCCATATCGTCGCCGAAGAGAGTCTTCAGTTCGGCGATGGTAGTGTTGGCCTGCATGGTGGCTTCCGGTATCTCGAGTTCGGGAGCAGTATAACTGTCCTGACAGGATGCCAAGCCTAAGAGGGCCACACTGAATATGATATATTTTAAAGTTTTCATTGCCGTTATTATTTAGAATTAAGCATCCTTATTCTGTCTCCTGCATTTCATACAGCATCGGGCCGCCGTTGGTGTATTCGGAAGTGGCCACGGTCGAGAAGTTGGAATGTGTCGGTATCCAGTCTATCGTATTCGGACGTCCGATGTTGGTGATATTGAAATGGTCAGTGTCAAATACTACTTTCCATGTATAGTTGGCCGCCGGCTTCGTAGCGCTTACCTGGAATGAAGTATATGCGCTCTCGAGGTAGTAATAACGGTCATAGCAGTCGCGTATGGTGAAGCCTTCGCCTTCAGCCTCGAAGAGGAAAGCATTGTCTTCTGACGTAGTGAAGGAGTCGGCGCCGGTGCTCTTGTAGTCTACCATGTAAATGTAACCGTATGAGTAGGAGGGTATGATGGGGATGCCCACCTGCGAGCCGCGTACGAATGCATATTTGTGTCCGCTCTTGATTTCCGTAGCCTTGACGAATGTGGCCTCTACTGCGGGCTCTTCATAAATGCCTTCGTCACCCCAGTTGTAACTTTCGGTGAATTTGACGCCATATACGCTGCAGTATTTCACGCCGGTAGTACCCTTGATGGTGACCTGACGGTTGAAATTCTCCGGGTGGTCGGCCAGATTGAGAGCCGAGCGCACATCGCCGGAGGGGAGCTGTACGGATACGCAGTTTTTCCATGTATATCCCAATTCAGCCCATGTAGCGGGGTCGTAAGGATATTGTGCGATGACCAAGTTGGTATTGACATTGCAGGGAGGACCGAAGACGCATGAGCGTTCTGTCATTGCGCTGCCGAGGTCTGTGTTAATCCAACCAACGATATATCCGGTCACCCAGTTGACTTCTCGGTCGCCGTTGGTGGTGCCGAGGTGTGCCTGCCAGGCCTGGAGAGGATTATTCCAGTCGCCATTGCCTAATGGCGCGTCATCAGGTATCACCACCGGGGGTTGAGCCTGCTCCACACATCCCGTAAGAAGGGTGCATGCTGCCATCCCCAGGACCGTCATGCTCAGTAATAATTTTATACTTTTCATTGTTGTAGTCTGCTTTTTTGGTTAGAATCTGATACCGAAATTGAAGAATACCTTTATGCCTTGTGCATAGAAGTAGCGGTTCGGGAATTTATTCAGGTTATAGTTGGTATAGTCAATCTTAGACTCCTGGAAGCCACCGGTCTGGATATTGCGGTTGTTGAGCAAGTTGGTGATGCCCAGGTTGAAATTGAGCGAGCCGAACTTGGTGTATATCAGTTTGCCGATCGAGAGGTTCATCACAAAGGCATCCTTGAGTTTATCCTGATGGGTGAATTCCTTCACTTTCTCCTCATATTGCTCCACGGTGGTGCAGAATTTCCACAGTCCGGGGAGTTCTTCGTGGCGGGTGGGAGCCAGCTGGATGTATCCGTCGCGGAAATAGTTGGCGTTGATTTCGAAGAACCACTGCTTGGGAGCGGCATAATTGAGAGCGATGGCGTAAACCTGCTGCGGTGAGCCGCCGATATGATAGCCCTTGAGGTATGTGCGGCGCACTACGTCATCCATAGCGCCGTTTTGAGCGGAGCGCACGCCGATGGGGTTGTTATTGTAGATGAAATTATTGATTGAAGCGGTGACCGTAGCTGTGAAGCCGTCGAGTATCTTATATTGCATGCCGAGTTCGAGACCCATATAGCGGGAGTTGATGCCTTTGAGCGTGTAAGACATCATTGTGGCGAGGTCATAGTCGTAGAAGTAGAGTTGCTGCATGCCATCCCAGGTTTCGTTCCAGTATCCTGTGAGAGAGCCTCGGAAACGGTTATAGTTCCAAGTATAGCTGAGGTCAGCGCCAAGATATCTTTCAGACTTGAGGTCGCCTACGGCAGTGTCTTTGATACGTGCATTTACGTAAGAGTTGCTGATCATCGGAGCGCGTGAGCCATATCCGATATGGGCGGTGATGTAGTTACGTCCGTTGATCTTGTAGGTAGCGCCGGCCTTGATGCCGCCGTTGGTGAAGACGTGGGTCAGACCCTTGCCGTAGGAGTTTTCCGGAGCACGGCCGTTCTGCATCTGTCCGTCGCGGAAGAAGTCGGTATGCGACATTTCTACGGCGTAGTTGACGTTCCAGTGAGCAGTGTTGATTTCATTTTGAGCCCAAAGGCGGCTTGTGGTGACATGGATATTGTAGTCATATCCGTAGATGTCGCCCACGGTAACGCGGCGGTTGGGGTTGCGCAAGTCATTCTGCAGTTTGTTGGGGTCGCCGGCGAAGTCGCGCTCGGAGAAGTTGTCGACGTCTCTCCAGAACTCACCTCCCAGAAGGTCTTTCATGGTCTGGAAATAGTGAGCGTTGGTATAGTTGAAGCTGGCGCCTGCCTGCAGTGTGATGATATCCGTAAAGCGGTGGTTGAGATAAGTATTTACCAGGAAGCTCGTCTGATTCTGATGCTCATACTTGAGGACATAACTGCTTTGTCCGCGCAGTTCCGGATCGCGGTCGTAATAGATGTTGTTGCGGAGGTTGGTCTGATAGATGCCGTCCCAGTCGATCTGGCGTACGCTTTCATCGTTTTTCCAAAGGTCTACCATGTATTCATACTGCTGCATCTGGTCGAGATATTCGAGCGACTCGTTGCTGGTGGGATTTTCCGGGTCGAAAGTGGCAGTGGGGAGGTAGAATGACGGCAGATTCTTGTAGTAGTTGGGACGCGGGTCGTTGGCCTGATACCAGTCGAAGCTTGAGCGCTGGTAGGCGTTATGGCGGAAGGCCACAGCCGTATTGAGTGTAGTGCCGAGACGCGGTGTCCATATCCAGTTGAGCATTACTGACGGGTCAAAAGTCTTGTAGACGCGGTCGGAGATTTTCTTGCCGTTGAGGTAGCCCCAGTTGGGGTTATACAGATTAGAGCCGGCAAGGTCGTAAGCCTCCTGAGTGGCGGCATTGTTGCCGGCGCGTTCGGTCGGAGCGCCCCATGTGGTGAGGTTGAGGCTATGATGCACGTTGAAGACTTTCTGCAGTGAGAGTGAGTATCCGAGAGAGTTATACCATGTTCCGGCGATTACACCTTCCGGCGAGTATCGTCCGATGATGCTGGCAGAGAGTGCCCATCCGTGCTTGTTGAGGCCGGTGCTGTATTGGAGCATCGCGCGGAGAATATAGTTGGAGTTGGTGTAGGAGAGGTTGCCTCTGAAGCCGGGAGCATATTGTGAGGCGTAGGTGGTATAATTCTGCGTGCCGCCGATTGCGCCGAAGCCATAACTTGCCGCCGAAAGGCCTATGTCTGTGGTTTTCTGGCGGAAGGCGCTTGAGGTCATGCCTCCGAGACCGGAATAGTTGAAGACATTGCGCATGGCGTCATTATAGAGCACGCCGTTTATGTATCCCTGTTGCCAGTTGTTTTGCAGGCCGCGGGCGCGGAAGCGAGCCACGCTGAACTGGTAGGATGAAGCCTGATAGAAAAGGTCGTCTGTAGCGCCCTGAATAGTACCGACGCTCTGCTGAGCGGACTCATCGTCGGCTATCTGGTCTTCATCGAAGATAAATGAGTCGGAATTGAGTGCACTTCCGTCGAAGCCGGAGATGTTCATGGTGATATCACCGAGGTTGCGCACGATATCGCGTACGATTTCCACGTCTACGTATTTGTCATCGTATCCGAAAGCAATAATCTGCAGCATGTCCGGTCCGGGAGCTGCGTCGCTGATCTGAAAGACGCCCTGATTGTCAGATGTCACCGAGAGTTGCTGGTCGCTCAGCAAGAGGTCGGCGTCCGCTATCGGCTTACCCGTCTGAGCGTCGACGAGGCGTCCCTTGACGCCGGTCGGTGCTGCGAGCGCAGTCGTTGCCATGCCGGCCGATAGCAATAAAGTTAGAAAAAGTCTCATATATGATAGGAATGATTAGTTATTCAGTTCTTTAATGAGGAAAATCTCAGTGGGCAGGTGGTCGCTGTATCCGTTGATCCATGCGCCGCCGCTGAAAGTGCGGTGGGGATAGCCCTTATACTGTCCGTCTGCCTGAATGAGGAAGGGGAAGTTGAGCACCTTGGCGTTCTTGAATTTCACGCCACACTTACCGTCATAGAGGTTGGAATTGACGATTATCTGGTCGAAGAGGTCCCAGGAGCCTCGGTAGATGTAAGAGCCGATACCCTCGTCGAGCAGTCGCCAGAAAGGATTGTAGAAGCCACCGGGCTTGATATCCTCCGGATTGCGGACGGCGCCGAGCACCTCGGCGCAACTCTTATTGCTCGGGTCATCGTTGAGGTCGCCCATCACTATTATGCCTATCTCCGGATATTTAGCAGTCAGTGAGTCGGCTATATGCTTGGTGAGCGAAGCCGCAGCCTCACGCAGCCAGCTGCTCTCCTTGCTTCCTCCTCGGCGTGACGGCCAGTGGTTGACTATCACCGCGATGCGAGCGCTTCCGTATTCCGGATGTGAGGCATCTCCGAGACGACCAACGACACACATCTGGTCGCGAGTCTTGAAGTAGGGGAGGGAGTCGATAAAGAGAGTGTGATTGGTGACATTGGTCACTTTGAAGAGGCGCGGATTATAGAGCAGGCTGACGTCGACTCCGCGACGGTCGGGACTGTCGTGGTGCACCACCTTGAGGTTCATGTCCTTAATAGCCTCCTGCTTTACCAGGTCTTCGAGCACGCTCTTGTTTTCAATCTCGCTGCAGCCTATGATGGCCGGACCCATCGGAGTGGCCGTTGTGGGCATTTGGGAAATAGCGTATGCAAGATTGCGGAGTTTGGAGCGATACTTATTGCCGTCCCACTTATTCTTTCCTGAGGGAGAGAACTCATGGTCGTATTTGCCGTTGTTGTTGATGGTATCAAAGAGGTTTTCAAGGTTGTAGAAGGCCACGCCAAACATCATTTGACGTTTACCGTCAGCAGCGTCAGCCGCTTTTTCAGTGGCTGAGACGCTCAGGGCCACGGAGCTCAGCAGCAATGCGGAGAGTGACACTGAAAGTGATTTTAAGATCTTCATGTCAGGATGTTGTTAGTCATCGGTTATGGTAAGACACCTGCCCGGTAACAGTGTTAACGGAGGGGTCTGATATCTTGATTAAAAATATTTAGTCTCTTCGCCGGTCATCTTGGAGAGAAGAGCATTGGCGAGCGAGGAGGCGCCGATGCGGAAATAATCCTGATTGAGCCATTCGTCGCCCAAAACCTCTTTCACGACAGCATAATAGCCGAGGGCATCTTCTGCAGTGCGTATGCCGCCGGAAGCCTTAAAGCCAACCTTGCGTCCGGTCTTCTCATGATACTCCTTGATACACTGACACATGATCCAAGCAGCCTCGAGCGAAGCCCCCGGATAAATCTTGCCCGTGGAGGTCTTCAGGAAGTCGGCCTCGCTATATAGCGACAGGATGGAGGCATTGCGAATATTCTCAGCCGTTTTCAAGGCTCCCGTCTCAAGGATTACTTTCAGGCGGCTGTGTTTGGCCGTATGGCGGAGTTCGATGATTTCATCGCAGAGATCCTCATAATTCTCCTCGAGATACATGCCTACGGGAAAGACGATATCCACCTCGTTGGCACCCGCTTCACAAGCCAAAGCCACGTCGGCCACCTTCACGGCAGTGAAAGTCTGACTTGAAGGGAAGCAGCCCGCTACGACAGCGATGTCGACACCCGGCACCTCCAGATGAGTCTTCACCACCTCAGCAAAATTGGAATACACGCAGATGGCAGCCACATTGCGATATTGAGGATAGTCATTGTCAAAATCATTGACGCGCTTGGTAAATTCAGCCACGCTGTTGACGTTGTCTTCAGTGGAGAGCGTAGTCAGGTCAATCGAACTGAAGAGAAACTGATATACCTCCGGAGAAGCATATTCCGGAGCTTTCTCCATTATCTTCGCTACTGCGGCCTTGACTGCCGCGTCATCGGTCGTCACTGTGCTTGACGACAACACTTCATGATATTTATCCATGGCATTAACTTTTTTTCGCTGGATGTGTATTGAAAATCTGCTGCCCCTGCGTTAACATTTTTTGTGGAAAGGGGTCTAATATGCAAAGATATTCATTCAAATTGATTTATTCAATTTTTTTAACACTATTTTTTGCGTGTGGCTATCCTTTCGGGGTGTTGGCTCAGATATTGCTCCCATGATTTTGCCCCTTTTGCTATGGCCGGCTTCTGTGTCTCATAGAGATGAGTGAGGGCTGCGGCGAGTGCGTCAGTGGCATCGAGCACTCCCGGCATTTTCTCTTCCGGTATCTTCAGGATATGCTTGAGCATATTGGCCACCTGCTCCTTGCTGGCCGCACCGTTGCCCGTCACGGCCTGCTTGATGCTGAGCGGCGCATATTCGGCTATAGGGATATCTCGCGCCAGAACGGCAGCGATAGCCACGCCCTGCGCTCTGCCCAACTTCAGCATCGACTGCACGTTTTTGCCGAAAAAGGGGGCTTCGATGGCGAGTTCGTCAGGGAGATACTCCTCGACAAGGCTTGTCACCCGCTCGTATATGCGTGCAAGGCGCAGATAGTGAGACTCAAACTTGGAAAGCTTGATGACTCCCATGACGATGACTGAAGGCTGCTTGCCGTTGACACCGAGTATGGCGTAGCCCATCACGTTGGTGCCCGGGTCTATGCCCATGATGATGCGCTCGTACCCTTTGACCTCTCTATTCATCAGATGTTTAGTTCCTCCAGAATGGTGGTGAATACCACGGCCTTCTCGGTTCCGAAGCGCTGTGTGTATCGTCCGATTACAGGCATAAGCGCATCATCGGCCCAGTGATGAGCCGCATCAAGGTCAGCAAACTCCAGCTGCAATGCATACGAGAGAGCATGCTCGTTGAAGGCCGGGTCACCCGGCACTTCCACAAGTGTAGTAAGGCGTGGTCGTGAGGCTACATTATCTTTTAGAAGGAGCGGCATAGCCTCTTCGCGAAGCCACTGTAGAAAGTCTCCGCAGAGGCTTCGTTCAAGCATGAACGTGGTATTGTAAATTATCATGATTGTAAAATTCACTCATTTTTATACAAAGATACTCATTTTTTACACTTACTATATCAGATATCATAAGATTTATTAACTTTGCAGAAACAAGAGCACGGAGAGATGCTAAAGCCGTGCTTCAAGATTTCACGTATATGAACTATACCATTATCGACTTTATTTGCCTTTTGGCTGCCGTATGTCTCTTCCTCTACGGCATGAAAGTGATGAGTGAGGGTCTGCAGAAGGTGGCCGGCGACCGCCTCCGCAACATCTTAGGGATAATGACCCGCAACCGCTTCACCGGCGTTCTCACCGGTATCCTGATTACCGCGCTCATTCAGTCATCTTCGGCATCCACTGTGATGGTGGTCAGCTTTGTGAATGCCGGACTGATGACGCTGGCCCAGGCAATGGCAGTAATCTTCGGCGCCAACGTAGGCACGACAGTCACCACCTGGATTATCACCGCCTTCTCCTTCGAAATCAATATCTCCGACTATAGCCTGATGCTATTAGCCATCGGCGTGCCGATGCTCTTTATGAAAAAGAGTTCCATCAAGTCGTTGGGCGAATTCCTCATAGGCTTCTGTTTCCTCTTCATGGGTCTGGACCTTATCTCGGCATACGTGCCCAATCTGGAAGAGAATCCGCAGATCCTTGAATTTTTGAAAAATTACACCGGCATGGGCATGGGCTCCGTGCTCATATTCTTCGGAATAGGTATCGTGCTGACAATGATAGCCCAGAGTTCGGCAGCCACATTCGCCATCACTCTTATCATGTGTTCGCAGGGATGGATCAGTTACGAGCTCGGCTGCGCCATCATCCTCGGTGGCAATATCGGTACGACGATTACTCCGGTGCTTGCCTCGCTGAGCGGTAATCTCGCTGCGAAGCGCACGGCGATGGGCCACGTGCTCTTCAACGTATTGGGCTCAATATTGGTACTGATTATATTCAAGCCGTTTGTGGCCTTCGTGGCTGATATCACACAATGGTGTAACGGACTTAATCCGCTTGAGATCACAAAGGCGGAAGAAATGCAGATGGCTGACACCACACTGCTTGACAATGCCGGACACCTTACCTCCAAGGCTCAATCGTCAATGGCCTTCGCGCTGGCAATGTTCCCGACCGTATTCAATGCCTGCAACCTGATGATTATGATATGGTTTACCAAGGCGTACGTAAAGATCGTATGCTGGCTTATGCCTACGCGTCACAAGGAGTCGGATGAGGAATTCTCCCTCAAGTATATCGGACGCGGTATGCTTGGCACGTCCGAACTTTCCATCGCTCAGGCCCAGAAGGAGATTGTGGTATATGCCGAGCGTGTAGACAAGATGCTGGATATGGCCGTGCAACTCATACATACTGACGTGAAGGCAGACAATTACAACGAACTCTTCTCCCGCCTTGAAAAGTATGAGGGTATCTCAGACCGTATGGAGATAGAGATAGGCAACTTCCTCAACCGCGTGGCTGAGGGTCGGCTCAGTCCGGAAGGTAAGATGCGCATTGCGGGCATGCTTCGCATTATCAGCGAAATAGAATCGATAGCCGACAGTTGCTATAATATAGCCAAAACGCTCAACCGCAAGAATGACAATCATGTGGAATTTGAAGAAGGAATATACCGTGAGATAGATACAATGTATGGTATGGTGCGCGGAGCGATGACCAATATGCTTGAGTTGCTGCGCGAGATGGAGACTCCCGAAGACTCCAAAATTATCACGGCATATAATAAGGAGCGCGAAATCAATAATTTCCGCAACCGTCTGCGTGATGATAACATCTATAACATCAACAATAAGGCGTACGACTATCAGGAGGGCATCTTCTTCATGGACCTTATCGGTGAGGCTGAAAAACTCGGAGACTTTATGCTCAACGTGGTGGAAGGCGTGAAGCATCAGTTTAAGGCTCCACGGGCTGCCTCGCCCTTACAATAAAGTGTAGTCGCCATTAACATAGAGAATTACCATGAGATATTGTGTGATAATGTGTGGCGGTGTCGGTTCGCGTTTCTGGCCGCATAGCCGCGAGCAGAAGCCGAAGCAGTTTCTCGACTTCTTCGGGAGCGGCAAGAGTCTGTTGCAGCTTACCGTAGACCGTGTGCGTGATCTTATCCCGGCCAAGAATATCTATCTTGTCACCAACAAGCAGTATGACAAGTTGATACAGGAGCAGCTTCCCGATATTCCCGCTGAAAATATCCTGAAAGAGCCTGCTCGTCGCAACACCGCTCCATGCATCTGCTGGGCTACTCATCATATTTATGCCCGCGACCCGTTGGCTTCTATCGTCACTCTCCCTTCCGACCATCTTGTGCTTAAGGAGAAGGCATTCTTAGAGGCTCTGGAACGCGGATTTGAGTTTGTGGAGGCCGGTGACCGCCTTCTTACGCTCGGCATACAGCCCACATCTCCGCAGACCGGCTACGGATACATACAGGAAGGTGTCAAAGTGCACGGGCTTTCCAATTTCTTCAAGGTGAAGTCTTTTACCGAGAAGCCAAATCTCGAGATGGCGGAACTCTTCCTCAGCACCGGCGAATTTTACTGGAATGCCGGCATGTTTCTATGGCGAGCGGACACAGTGCTTCGCGCTTTTGATAAATATGCACCGGAGATAGCCTCCTTGTTTGAAAAAGGCTCCGCCGTGTGGGATACTCCACGCGAAGAGGCATTTATTCAGGAGAATTTCCCCTCTTCGCCCTCAATTTCCATTGACTATGCCATTATGGAGAAGGCCGACAATGTCTTTGTGGAGACCGTGGATCTTGGCTGGAGCGACGTAGGCAGTTGGAAGGCTCTTTATGATGCTTCGCCCAAAGACCGCAACGGCAATGTGACGCAAAACACCCGTGTGCTTGCCTCTGACTGCAAGGACACGATGTTTGCCGTGACGGGTGATAAGATAGTGGTGGCTGCCGGCCTTAAAGACTTCATAGTGGCCGATGCCGGCAATGCGTTGCTGATCTGCCCGAAGGATATGGAGCAGAAGATACGCCAGATGGTGAATGACGTCAAAGACCGCTTCGGCGATCAGTATGTCTGATGACTCAGAAGAAAAAATACACTTATGAGACTTGACGGAAGACGAACGAGCAGTAACGTGGATGACCGCCGGCGCAGCGGCGGAGGTGTCGGACGTGTGGCCGGCATAGGTGGTGTGGCCGGGCTTATCATCGCGGCTGTGGTGACATGGCTTATGGGCGGCAATCCGATGGATGTCATTTCGCATCTCGATGGCAGCACACAGAATATCACTCAGGCCGGTAAGGAGACGCCCCTATCAGCAGAAGATGAAGAGATGGCCACGTTTGCTTCTCAGATCCTGGCCGGCACGGAAGATGTGTGGACGCGAGAGTTTGAGAAGATGGGTCTGCAGTATACTCCTCCTCGCATGGTGCTCTTCAGCGGCTCCGTGCAGTCGGGGTGTGGGGGCGCCACATCTTCAACCGGACCATTCTATTGCTCTGCAGACCGCACCGTATATATCGATTTGTCGTTTTTCAAACAGATGGAGCGTCAGATGGGAGCGGGGGGAGACTTTGCTTACGCTTATGTTATAGCGCATGAGGTAGGGCATCATGTGCAATATCTGCTCGGCACTCTCGATAAGGCTCATTCGCGGATGGCTCGCGTCTCCGAAAAGGAGGCTAATGAGATCAGCGTGCGTCTCGAACTGCAGGCTGACTTCTATGCCGGCATCTGGGCGTATAATGACAATGAGATGTTTGGCTCTCTCGAGCCGGGCGATATAGAGGAGGGACTCAATGCGGCATCCAAGATAGGCGATGACTATCTCCAGCGTCAGGCACAGGGATATTCCGTGCCCGACTCGTTTACTCACGGTCGGTCCGACCAGCGCGTCAAGTGGCTGAAACGTGGCGCCACTACCGGCGATGTCTCGCTCGGAGATACTTTTTCTCCTGCATATTCGCAACTTTAAAAATTTTTTAACTAACTTTATTGGCATAATCAAACATTCTTTTATCAAATACAACCTTTTTTATGAAAAAGCTTTTACTTTTTGCAGCATCTGTGCTTATGTCGGCCACACTGTCCGCTCAGGATATGACCAACATCGGTGCGGATCAACTTACATCCCTCAGTCCGGCACCCGGCAAGTTTGACCTTGACTATTATGAGATGGGTTTCTCCAGCATGGTGTTTAACTTCAGAGGTGGTGCGGAGGTAGACCGTACAAGGGATATCTACATCACCGTGACACGCGACGGCAACGTCATCGCAAATGTGCCGGCCTCCAACACCTCTCAGGTGAAATATGACAACTTCTACGCTGACGTATGGCAGGTGTCGTTCTTCAACCAGAAGTCTGCCGAAAGTTTTGCCGGCGGTCACTATCAGGTGACTATTCCCGAGGGATTCTTCCTTGTGGGCGCAGACAAAACTCCTAATTCCCTTATCGTACTCAACTACGTGATGGAGTTGAACGGCATTTCGATTTATCCCGAAGAGTCAAAACCTCTCGCCGAACTCAAGGAGTTTTTGGTGACTTTCGGTAAGTCAGCACGCGTTGAGATAAATCCGAATGCCGAGCATAAGATTGAACTTATCGACCATTACGGTGGTGAAAACTTCACCGATGACAACCAGACAGGCGTCGATGATGACGGCAACAGCTTCGCCATAGATGTTACCGCCGAAGGCAATTCAGTGAAGGTAGTTCTGGTAAATCCCATTACCAAGCCGAGCACATACGACCTTGGAATTCCTGCAGGTGCCCTCACTCTTTATGACAGCGAAGGAATAGCATCAGCATGCAAGGATCTGACATTCCAGTATCACATTCCGAAGGTAGGTCTCGGTCAGCCGGCCATTGAGCCCGAAGCAGGTGAGGTATATGAATTCCCCGGTGTGATAGAGATCATACTCCAGGAGGGAGAGACACGCAGCACTGTCAACACTATGGGCGGTAACTATCTCTATGCTGTCAACGAAGACGGTTCGCTCGGAGTGAAGATAGCCGACTATCGCGCCACGTATGAGTTCTATAAGGATGAGAAGGGTAATGAAATTCCCGAGAATGCCAATAAGGTATTCCTTAAAAACACCCTCGGTGCCGACGCACGTATCTGCCCGGCTCCCGGTCTTTACAGACTCGTGACAGCCAACGGTCTCTATATGGTGAAATTGGCGACAGGCAATATGTGGGTCAACTCATTTGAATATGATTTTGAGGTGATTGAGGGCGTCCTTTATGACATGGTATTGGAGCCTGCCACCAATGCAGTAGTTAATTCTCTGAATGAGATTAAGGTCGGTTTCCCCTATGCTGAGAATATCAAGGTGGTATGGGGCACTGCATGGCTGCGCAGCCAGACTACCGCATATCAGTTCTATCCGCAGGGAAATGTAGAGGATAATACTGTAGTCTTCAAGACATCCGTGCCTGCTACAATGCCGGGTAAATATCGTTTCACCTCTGACGTGCAGTCGCTCAATGTGGATGGTGATATGGTATGCGTATGTGCAGATTATACTATCGAACCCAACACTTCTGCCAAGCCTGAACTGACAAATATAGCGGTGCTTCCCGCGTATTTCGATATCTACAACACTCAGGGCATGATTATCAGACGTAACGCTACTGTCGAGGAACTCAATGCTCTCCCCGCCGGCATCTACATCGCTGCCGGTCAAAAGATAGTAAACCGCTGGTAACCCGAGTAGTATCAACTCGAGCATCACAGGGACATGCCTTTGGCATGTGTCAAATGCAAATAACAATGGGACATGCCGAAAAAGCATGTCCCATTATTATTTCTGTAAGTAGCCAACCCGGTAGGTACGTGATTAATCGCGTACGCACCAACAATCGCCCCTCCGAGCAACGTTCGGACATGCCTTCGGCATGTATTAAAAAAACATTGCAAATGGATGGCACAAAAAAAGCTTATCAGAAAAATCTGATAAGCTTTTTTCTCAGTCGGGGTGACAAGATTCGAACTTGCGACCTCACGCCCCCCAGACGCGTACTCTAAACCTACTGAGCTACACCCCGATTGTTGTGACTCCCTGTCGGAAGCGGTTACAAAGTTACAACATTTTTTAAAACCCACAAAATTTTTCCCAAAAAAATCACACAAAAATTTAAATTTAAATGCGATGTAAGACGGAATAAAACTAAATATGGACTAAAAAAGAGAAAGTGTCAAAACGGAACTGATTAATTCATAGTGCATTACTTGGGAATAATTGCGTTTCTGCATATTCCTTAATAATGTAATGTAAAAAATTGGGTATATCCTCTGTAGATTTTGATGTTTTGATATTACAATTATTAAAAAAATAGTTATATTTGTAATTTAGAGTTGATGTCAGTCATGATGTCATTTCATAAAAGAGAGTTTAATTCTATTGAATAGTTCTTAGGGTTTATAATGCGTGTAGTTTCTTTCTTTGCCGGATGTGGGGGGTTAGATTTAGGATTTAAGCAAGCAGGGTTCAATATCATTTGGGCAAATGAATTGGATGCGAAATGTAAAGAGACCTACAGTTATAATCATCCTGAAACAAATTTAGTAATTGGTGATATTTGCACCGTGCCACCAAATCTTATTCCCGATTGCGATGGGTTTATTGGTGGACCGCCTTGTCAATCCTGGAGCGTTGGTGGTAATCAAAGGGGATTGGAAGATGATAGAGGTAAGTTGTTTCTCAAATATATAGAGTTGATAAGGTGTAAACAACCTAACTTTTTTGTAATAGAGAATGTAAAAGGTATTCTTGACGATAAATTTAAGAATGTATTAAATTTTTTCTTAGATAGTTTGAGGGAAGTGGGCTATGATGTAACTTGTACTTTAATAGATGCGGTTGAATATCGTGTGCCTCAAAATAGGATGCGGGTATTTTTAATTGGTTTTAAAAGTAATCTTGAGATTTCATATAACTTTCCAGGAATAAAAAGTAATAAACTTCTTACACTTGCCGATGCAATTGGTGATTTGCCTGAGAAACCTAATTTGTGGTTTAATAATAAATCCCCAATAAAATATACAGATTTTCCTAATCATGATGTTTTAATGTCGGATTTTGGTCCCTTTTATTATCGAGGTAACCGTCGAAGAAGTTGGAATCAACCGTCGTTCACTATAAATGCAACTGCAGGATTCACCCCTCTTCACCCCTCTTCACCTCCAATGTTATATCGTGGCAGATGTAACTGGAGATTTAATGAATGTCAATTGGAAAATTATCGTAGATTAAGTGTAAGAGAATGTGCGCGTATTCAGACTTTTCCTGATGATTTTATCTTCAAATATGATAATATTATGTCAGGATACAAAATGGTTGGTAATGCTGTTCCACCTAGATTGGCATACGAAATTGCATTATCTATAAAGAGCGTATTTCTAAACTACGGTAAAATAAGACCGTTTAAGAGTGTCCCTTCAGAAGAGACTGTATTAGTAGGATATTATAAAAACGAATATCATAGAAGTTTAATACAACGTAATAAATTATATTATATAAGAGCAGACAATAGACGTGGGTCGTTGAGCAAGGAGAATTTTATTCTTTATCCATCCTATTTGCTATTACATCATAAAAATAATTATTTTTTATATGAAATGGCTGAAACAGAGTGTTTTATTTCGTCAGGCAAATATCTTGCCTCTTTAGGTTTTAAGCCGCAGGGCGAAAGTTATCTATGCTTTAAGCTTAAGACAGGAAATCCCTCAATGACAAGTCCGTTCAATAACGGAACGATTAAAGTTTTACTTGATTCAAAATCCAGTATACCTGAAATAATACCACTAGGTAAATTAATTAAACCTGTATATGAATAGTAAGAGTGAACAGTTACGCTTTGATGCATCCGTGATAGTTGAATATGATCAACCTCTCAAAAAAAATGAGATGTTCGAGATATTGTCTCAGTGGTTAGGAGAGACAAATTTGTCTTTAAAAAAAATCTTCAATAGGAGAGTATTTGTATATTCGGGAAATAGTAAAGAAGTGGTATTGTTGGCAAAGTCTATAACATATCTTGGAAATCCTCATCCTATTTTCAAAAAGCGCATTCAATTACCCTCATGGTATCAGGAATTTTGTACTTTAAATGAAAAATCAGGAATGCGGTATGATGTTAAATTTCTGGGAATATATCATTATGACGACAATACATTATTTGTGGATTTTTTTAAAGAAACATACCTCGAACATGGCTTACACAATTCTTCGGCTCATGTATATATCAATGATTTGTATCAAGCAATGGTGTATGGTTCGTTTCGAAAAATCGATAAGTTTGGAAATACATTAGTGGCTTTGAGAGGTGATAAGCTTATGTCTTATCTTAATGGTTCGAATGAAGAACTCTCATTGTTTGATTTATTCAGAAAATTCAATTGTGGGTTTAGTTTCGGTGAGTGGCTGAATGCGCTGGACGCCATTCGGGAGATGCACGATGGGAAATGGCAACATTGGAAGCAGACGGAATGGGCCGGTTGGTTTCTTGAATATAAATTTGATAAATTTACTCGTGAAGAGGGTACGGAACAAAAAATGCGATATGTCGGTTCTGCAAATAAAGGAAAAATGGGTTTTGATTTTGACGTCCATTTTGAGGAGGATGATTTCTACGGGGATTTAAAAGCAAGCGATATAAAAAAGAAAGAGACTCCGGGTAATGACCAAAATACATTGGTAGAGTGTATTTATAGATATAGGAAATTCTGGTATATCATATATGAACATGATACAAATAAAGATTCAGAAGAAAATGGTTACGAGGCTACAATAGCTCGTAATAAGTATATTAAAAGTATGGATCCCACTTATGATAAGGATGTTATGTCTTATCATAGCAGAATGAAGCACAGCGTTAGATTTGTAAGAATGACAATAATTGAATTAAACGCCGTTAATTTTAGGGATGCACTTAAAACATTTAATCAAGGTCATCAACCCGACGGGTCTAAAAGAGCTCCTAAATTTATGATTAAT
Source organism: uncultured Sangeribacter sp. (assembly GCA_964456155.1). GTDB lineage: Bacteria > Bacteroidota > Bacteroidia > Bacteroidales > Muribaculaceae > Lepagella. Next base: position 7,972 of record CAYVZJ010000023.1, on the reverse strand, counting down.
AAGAATGTTTTGAATAATGATAATTATGTCGTATTCAGGTATGAGTATAAAGAATAATACCGGGGAACATTTTCGTTTTATTGATTTATTTTGTGGAATAGGAGGATTTCATCAGGCGATGTCTTCTATGGGAGGAGAATGTGTCTTTGCCTGTGACATAGATGCGGATTGTGTGAAAACTTATGAAGAAAACTACGGAATAAAGGCATATGGAGATATAACAAAGATTGAGGCCTCTGATATTCCTCCGCATGATGTGCTTTGCGCCGGTTTTCCGTGTCAGGCATTCTCAAAAGCAGGCAAAAGAATGGGATTCGAAGACAATACAAAAGGAACGTTATTTTTTGATATTTGTAGAATTTTGGAATATCACCGTCCGAAGTATGCTTTATTGGAGAATGTTCGAAATCTGGCGAGTCATGATCATGGGACTACATGGAAAATTATACATGACTCATTAGATGCATTAGGATATAATGTCAGTGCAGAGCCTGTAATATTTAGTCCGCACTATATTGGTATTCCGCAGCACAGAGAAAGGGTATATATAATGTGCATACGGAAAGATATTGGTCAAATTGAGCCGTTTGTCTTTGATAAAACTCGCATTCCAACTTGCTCAATAGAATCAATATTGCAGGATGATGATGAAATTGAAGATTTAAATTCATATCGTATGCCGTCAGATTTGATTTCACTGATTGATATATGGAATGAATTTCTACAAGGTATAAAAATTGAACGGCTTCCAGGATTTCCTATTTGGGCTGATAGGTTATGTGACCTAAATCCAAATGAGGATATTTCTAATTTGCCAATTTGGAAACGAAATTTTATTCTTAAAAATAATAAGTTATATTTAAGTAATAGGGAGTTTATTGATGAATGGTTAAAACGCGCAAAAATGAACCCCTTGTTTTTCGGTGCGAAGGCAAAGTTGGAATGGCAAGCAGGACAGACAAGAAATCCCGACATATGGAAGCAAATATTTCAGTTAAGGCCATCAGGAATACGAGTGAAGGTCAATACTTATTTCCCTGCATTAGTCGCCATAGTTCAAACTTCCATCATAGGGTCCAGGAGAAGATTTCTGACGGAGAGAGAATGTGCACGTTTGCAAAGTTTTCCAGACGGTTTTCGGTTTGATCCCAAACGCATTCAAGCATACAAACAATTCGGAAATTCCGTAAATGTTGAACTTATAAAATTGTTTGCACGACATATGTTTGAATCCAAAATTTAAAAAGAAAATAGAATTAATTTTAGGAAGTGCCTATAGGAGGGGATAAGTCGATTTTTTTTCTTAACTTTGCAGTAGGGGGGAGAGGGGATGGTAAGGTGTTTCATCTGATTTTGTTTCGATATGGAAAAGAATTTTAAGAGAACTTTGATTACTTCGGCTTTGCCGTATGCCAACGGCCCGGTGCATATAGGCCATCTTGCCGGGGTATATGTGCCGGCTGACATATATGCGCGTTATCTTCGCCTGAAAGGCGACGACGTGCTTTTCATTGGAGGAAGTGACGAACATGGTGTGCCTATCACCATCAAGGCGAAGGCCGAGGGTGTCACCCCGCAGGATATCGTGGACAGATACCACAACATCATCAAGGACTCATTCGAGCAGTTGGGTATCTCCTTCGACGTCTACGGACGCACCACCTCCGACACACACCGCCGTGTGGCCTCCGACTTCTTCCGCAAACTCTATGACAAGGGAGAATTTATCGAGAAGACCTCCGAGCAACTGTATGATGCTGAGGCCGGACAATTTCTGGCCGACCGTTATGTGACGGGCACCTGTCCTCACTGTGGCAACGAGAATGCCTATGGCGACCAATGTGAGAAATGCGGCACGTCGCTCAATGCTACCGACCTTATCAATCCCCGCTCAGCAATCACCGGAAATGTCCCGGTGCTTAAGGAGACCTCCCACTGGTATCTACCTCTCGACAAATGGGAGCCGCGTCTGCGCGAATGGATTCTCGAGGGACACAAGGAGTGGAAGACCAATGTTTACGGTCAGTGCAAGTCATGGCTTGATATGGGTCTGCAACCGCGTGCCGTGTCGCGTGACCTTGACTGGGGTATTCCCGTGCCTGTGGAGGGCGCGGAAGGCAAGGTGCTCTATGTATGGTTTGACGCGCCGATAGGATATATCTCCAACACGGTGGATTGCGTGGGTGATGATTGGGAGAAATGGTGGAAAGACCCGGAGACAAAGATGATACACTTCATCGGCAAGGATAACATCGTGTTCCATTGCATCGTATTTCCGGCAATGCTCATGGCTGACGGCTCATATAATCTTCCGGAGAATGTGCCGGCCAATGAATTCCTCAATCTTGAGGATGACAAGATTTCCACCTCGCGCAACTGGGCAGTCTGGCTGCATGAATATCTTCAGGAACTTCCCGGACGTCAGGACGAACTGCGTTATGTGCTAACTGCCAACGCACCGGAGACGAAAGATAACAACTTTACATGGAAGGACTTTCAGGCTCGCGTCAATTCCGAACTTGTGGCCGTATTCGGTAATTTTGTAAACCGTGCCGTAGTGCTTGTCAATAAGTATTATGACGGCGTTGTGCCTGAGCGCGGACCTCTGACTGAGGAGGACGAGAAGATGATGGCTGAGGTGCGTGAGAGCGTTGCCCGACTGTCGGAATGCCTTGACAATTATAAATTCCGTGAGGGTCTTAAGGAGGCTATGAATATCGCCCGTATCGGCAATAAGTATCTCGCAGACTCTGAGCCGTGGAAACTCTATAAGACTGACCCGGAGCGCGTGAAGACTATCCTAAATCTCGCTATTCAGCTTTGCGGACAGTTGGCTGTGGTGTTTGAACCCTTTGCCCCCTTCACTTCCGAGAAGATGGTGAAGATGCTCGGTATGGGCACGCTGACGTGGGCTATGGCCGATGACTTCGATCTCATACCTGCCGGCAGGAAGATAGAGGAGGCTCCGCTATTGTTTGAGAAGATAGAAGACACAGTGGTGGAGGCGCAAGTGCAGAAACTGCTTGACACCAAGAAGGCCAACGAACTGAAGTCTTGGCAGCCGGAGGCTGTCAAAGATAATGTAGCCTTTGAAGACTTTGAGAAGATGGATATCCGCGTCGGCAAGGTGCTTGACTGCAAGAAGGTAAAGAAGTCGAAGAAACTTCTGCAGTTCTCCATTGATGACGGCATGGGCGGACGCACCATCCTGAGCGGTATCGCGGCCTATTATGAGCCGGAGCAGCTGATAGGAAAGGACATCTGCTTTGTGGCCAACTTTGCGCCGCGCACCATGATGGGCATAGAGTCACAGGGCATGATACTGAGTGCCGTCAATCCCGACGGTTCGCTGACCGTCATCACCCCCGCCGGCCCGCTGACCCCCGGCTCCATCATCGGCTAAAAAGAGTAATAAGCCAACATAAAATCCTCCGAGCGCCCATATAGGACGCCCGGAGGTTTCTGTATTTTCCAAACATTTAGAGCCGGTGAATGCATAGCCAAGGTCACTCTGAATGTCAAAATATCCCTCATACAGGGAGGAAATTATTTAAAATCATCCCTCATTGAGGGATTTTTTTGTTATATTTGCATAATAGATTTAACCGCAGGATAATGATAGACTATTCTCTGATAAGTTTTATGAATGAGCGTCTGAAGTCGACTCCGACTGACGTTCACCGTTATATGTATGACAGAATTGACTGGAATGCCCGCCTTGTCGGCTTGACAGGTCCGAGAGGTGTCGGAAAGTCCACCATGATGTTGCAGTATATATTGTCCAGCCCATCGCAGGAGAAGATGCTATATGTGACGGCAGATCATACATGGTTTGCCAATCATTCTCTCGTGGAATTGGCTGATGAGTTCGTTAAGGAGGGTGGGAAGTGGCTCTGCATTGATGAAGCCCACAGATATGAGGGATGGTCGAGGGAAATAAAGCAGATTTACGATGGGCATCCTTCACTGAAAATAGTATTTACCGGTTCTTCAGTGTTGGATATCAACAAAGGTGAGGCAGATTTAAGCAGACGGGCAGTGATGTATCACATGCAGGGACTCTCTTTCAGAGAATATCTTCAGATGTTTCATGGCATAATTGCGCCACGATTCGGATTGACCGATATTCTTGAGGGCAAAGCGTCCATTCTTGATGTTTTGAAACATCCATTGCCGGTGTTCCGGGAATATCTTTCGCGAGGTTATTATCCATTTGCATTAGAGGGGAACTTAGACCAAAAACTGCAGCAGATAGTCAGTCTGACCATAGAGACAGATATCCCGCAATATGCAGACATGAAGGCTTCTACCGCCAGAAAACTCAAGCAGATGCTTGCCGTCATAGCACAATCGGCACCTTATAAGCCGAGTGTCGAACATCTGTCGCAGGAGATAAAGGTTAGCAAGAACAATGTGCCCGATTATTTGCTATGGCTTGAAAAAGCCGGGATGATAGGGCAACTTCGCGACTCCACGGGTGGGATGAGAGGATTGGGAAAAGTGGAGAAAGTCTTTTTGGATAATCCGACTTTGATGGCTGCTTTGTCAGGTGGATATCCTAATGTAGGCAATCAGAGGGAAACATTTTTCTACAATCAGTTAAGGGTGGATTATGATATAACCTCCTCAAAAATTTCGGATTTTACGATTGGTGACATGACATTTGAGGTTGGCGGTAAAAACAAAGGACAAAAGCAGATCCGGGCGGCCAAGCAAGGATTCGTAGTTAAAGATGATATCGAATATACTCATGGGAATATCATCCCCCTATATCTGTTCGGATTGACCTATTGAATACAGGCTGCCCCACTTATCGGCAACCGAAATATAGCCTCTCCGAGGCTGAGGGTAGGGGTAGGTATATGATCCGGGCACTGCGTACACGGCTAATGAAATGCAGCCTCTCCGAGGCAAGTGTCCAAGAATAGAATATAGCATAAACTCTCCGAGGCATTCTGTCAACGTATGGAATTCTGTCTAACCCTTACGGACTGATGACAGCTGTCCCGGCGGGACTGAATCTCAGTAGCCGGGTACGCAGTGCCCGGATACGATGTTTCTCCATCATCTCTGTCCCGGAGGGACTGCATTTTGTAGAAGATTTAAGGCCAATTTATTCCGGCCATTTCATTTTTGATAATAGATAGAGGCTTTTTCCTACCTCGTTTTGATTGGAAGGGTAAAAACGACGTTCTTCTTCAGGTATTGCAAAATCCATCGGTGTAATGGTATTTCTAATAAGATAAGATTTTAATATTTCATCAAGATATTTTAATTGATCATAACTTAGATATTCAGAATACGAGCCTAACAAGCTATCTGCAATTAATTCAATTCTTCTCTTATATTCAGAGTAAACATCTACTATTGCTCGTGAGCCGCCATAGAACCCATCATATAAATCCAGTTTATTAAATTTAGTCATAAACGATTCAAATGAATAGCGTTTAGACTCCAAAGAAAAGGGATCTATCGCATTCAGCATTTGTCGTATTAATTCGTTTATTGTTCGGATTTGTCTATTGATATGATTGATTGCAATTTTTCTGCGTTTATTGTATGCTGTGAAATCGTTTATAAACCAAAAGATAACGGCCGCCAATACGCTAAATGAGATGGTCTCAAAAGTGTAATTTATGGAGTCCTCTTTAGGAACATAACTGGCTGGCATGAAATCTGTAAACCTTAGGATTACTATTATAAGGCATGCAATAAATCCCGTAAAGATAATCCAGATGTATTCTTTTATAAATTTGGAAACTTTCATAATTGTATGAATCTTTTCGCTCACTTATTTTTCTCCTACAAGGGAAGTATCCTATTTGCCCATCTATCTATAGCAAACAGTTGATTTTAATTGTGACATTAATAATATTCTGAAAGTTCGGTGATATTGATATGTTTCCTCCACCAAACTTTCAGAATACGATTCAATGCTAAATATATGACGAATATTTAGGCAATATTATTCAATGAAAAGAAAATCCTTCCATTGAGAAGCATTTTGATATAATTCAATACTTTCATCCGGGACATGAAGCTTACATTTCCATTTGTCGATATCTTGTAGTGCCTGACTGCGACAGTAGGGAGGTCTAAGTGCTTCTGTTGTGAAATCTGTCAATCCGGTACAGTCAGAAAAGGCATTCTCTTTTATCTCATTAACAGATTTGCCGACTACAAATGATTTCATTGCAGTGCATCCTGAGAAAGCAAACTTACCAATAGTAGTTATTTTATCTCCTAATTCCACTTCGCTGAGATTGGTGCAATTTTTAAATTCATTGTTGTAAACGGTTGTGCAATTACCAATCATGGTAACCTTTTTTAGATTTTTCATTGACTCAAAGACATTTCCTTCAGGTTCATAATGACCGGAGCCATTTCCTACTTTCCTATTGGATTTTATATCTCTGTGAAGTGTGACCGATTCTAAATTTGATGAAGGAAGAAGGGGAGTTGAACCTACTGTCATTTCTTCACTTTCATCACCCCCATTTAAAATAAATTCTTTTATGCCATAGCATCCTCCAAAAGCAATTTCCATTATATTGGTTGTATTAGGTCCGATTTCTAATTTTTGAATATTCCAACAATCATAAAATGCCTTGTTTCCAATGAATTTAAGATTATCTCCCAGTTCAATAGATTGAATATTGCTACAATATATAAATGAGCCTTCCAGAATATTTTCCACTTTATCTGTTGAGACGTGTTTTAAATTAAGATTATTGGCAAACACATATGGGCCATATCCTGTTATTGTCAATGTGAGACCTTTATTAATCACCTCTGATTTGAGAGTTAAATTCTCTTTAGTGTTATAATCACAACCAATAGCAATGCAAGTTCTGTCAGCCGGACTTTCTAAGGCATATAGTATTCCATCTACCCAAAATAACGACGTTAGTTCTGCAATTTGAGTTACCTTATCCTTCAAAATATCATCGTAAGAAACAGAAGTATAGTTATGTTTCCCACCTAGTTTGGCACTTAACCCTTTTGGCGGAGTATTCGGTAACCAAATAATCTTTGACACTTTCTCTTTGGGCATTATTTGGTAGCCTTGATAGTATTCTGTACCAACTTGTGTTATATTATTCCACGCATCGGAACTTACTTTTCTAACGTTTGTGCCAACGATGAGTTGTTGTAAATCAGTACTAAATGCATAATCTGCAATAATCTCCAAATTATCAGATGTAACAACAGAAATCGCAGAAATTTTCGCATTTTCACCTATTTCCGTTACGCGATAGATTTTATCCCCTATTGTTACTTCATTGGGGATAATCAGGTGATTGACAATCCCTTTTCTTGCCATGCCAGAAACATAGCACTCGTCAGATGAATTAGTATTAATTACATATTTAAGATCTCCTATAGCAAATCCGGGAACATCGGGATTCTCATCAAGATCGGGGTCATCTTTGGGTTCGGAAGGTTCTTCAGTATCATCAGGTTCCGGCACTGGAGGTTCGTAAGTGTCTTTTTCGCATGATGCTAATAATAGTGAGAGTACTATTATAGTAGATGGGATTAGGGAGGCTATTCCTTTGTTAAAAAATTTCATAATAACGATTTTGGAATTTTAAATAATAAAATATCAGTAATGTTAAGTTTCTAATTAGCTTTGTATTAAAGCTGGAGAACGTCCCAATGATTACTTTGTTGATTAGTTACTAAATCAACATTTCTAATAATTTCAGCCTTTGGTAAATCCTGAGATTCAAACCATGATTGGATGGCAAGAGTAGCTATTCCCGATGCGTCCACATCATTTGCCGGCCAGTGTTCACATTGAGATTGGATTGTTTTCCGTTCTCCTTTCCAAAAGAATTCAACTGTAAATGGATAATTCATAAATTCTGTTTTGCCGCGGTCATCCCCTCGTTGGCGTTAATGTAGATATACAAAAAAAGCGTAGGAATCTGTATCTGTTACCGTCCTACACTCTGAGGCTTCTCGCATT
>CAYVZJ010000022.1:0-41715 GCA_964456155.1 uncultured Sangeribacter sp. | reverse complement strand
TATAGGTCTGTGCCAAGGAAGTTCAGCAGCACATCACGTCCCCAGCTATTTTCGATAACCTTGCGAACAAAGAATAGAGCCTTTTTAGGATCGCCTTTACTCTTGTCAATAATCCTTCGCTGATGATCCCATGGTATAGAGCATATCTCAGTTAATAAATCGTCCGCAGATTGCGGATGATTTTGTGTGTTCAATTCGTCTACGCCCTGTAGACGATTTCTACTCGACAAATCTTCCGCAACCTGCGGACGATTTTCAATTAACTGGGAATAAAGCCGATAGAAATAATACATGTACTTGAGGTTGGTCTCAGAGAAGCCTTTTTCTTCAGGCATTTCCGACCTCAAATCATGGCTCAAAGTTTTGTAGAATCCCGAGCCATAGGTGTTGGCATATTGCTTGTCTGCTATGTCACGCCCTAAGCTCCAGTAATATTCAAGCAATGTGCGGTTGGCGTCAATGGAGGCTTTCAGACGAGCGGAAAGGTATCGCTGTTTAAGTTCCTTAACCCAACTGCGATAATCATTGTTTTTTGAGAGGTCTATTATAGGTTTCATTATTTCTAAGTTAATTGCCTCAGTCAAGGAGGCTGACGAGTTCTTTCTTCATATCTTCATCGATGTCACGGTAGGGAGCGAAGGCTTTACAGCCTTCCATGTGGCCGCTGAGTGAGCCGAGAAGGTTGGGATCTTTTACTTTATTGTAAAGATCACCAGTAAGTCTTGGCAGTCCCGAGTGGCAAGCCGATTATCTTTTCTGTTTATGGACCGATCATTTTCAGATAAGAGTCACTAAGGTGTAAAATTAGTAAAAATAATTGAGATTGGAGCTGTTGGCCTCTCAAGTGGTGCTAAAAATGGTGCTAATGTGGGTTTATCGATAAGACCAATTGCAAGTTGAGAATAGGTTGTCATAACTCTCGTAGTCCTGAACTCTTTGATTTGAACCTTATCTTCGGCGATGATGTTTTATTTATGAAAAGCACCAACGTCTTTTTTATTGAAATCTAAAGTATTATTATCAAAATTTTATTAACAGTTATGCTACAGACAGAATATAAATTCGGCGAGGTACACAGGCTCGCTAATCAAATCCAGGTTGCAGAAGATCATCCTCAATTTCACAGAATCTTTGAAAACGCCAACGGAGGTGTAGTGCTTCTTGCCCTTCAGGCCGGACAAATGCTTGATACCCACCTTGCCCCGGCAGAACTTATGGTCAATGTAATTGAAGGCTCAATCGACTTCAATATCAACGACAAGCCTCACACCATAAATGCTGGAGAATTTATGCTCGTAGGTGAAGGCGTGCCCCATAGCGTGCTTGCCAAAGCCGATTCTAAAGTAATGCTTATCAAAGTAAAAGCTTAATTTTTTTAGCGCAGTAAGACCTCTTCGCACAAACAATGAAGACGCAGGGGTCTAAAGTCAATAGGGATTGTCCTCCGGAGGATAATCCCTATTGACTTTTTGCTTTGGTTCGGTCGAGAATGATTTCGTGGAAGTGGTCTTTGGCCCACAGGATAAGAGTGTCTATGATTGGAAAAAGCGAGTGGGCGCGGTCTGTCAGCGCATACTCTACTCTGGGAGGCACCTCGGCATATACCTCTCTTTCCACAAGACCGTCCGACTCGAGCGTGCGCAAAGTCAGCACAAGCATCTTCTGCGATATGTCGGGTATCTCGGCATACAGATCGCGGAAGCGTATCGAAGCGTGCTTGTTGAGCGTATAGAGCACCAACAGCGTCCATTTGTCGCTGATGCGGTTTAGGATATTACGAATGGGGCAATCGGGGTCAAGTTCGTCTCTGACAAAGCTTCTTTCCATATTCACCACTTTATTGATATTCAACATTGCTCTACAAAGGTAAGTAATTTTATTTAAGGATGCAATAACAATGTTAAAAAAACTTAATTGTTAGAGGCAAGGCTTATTCTCACCATACTGAATATCAATAATGCTAACATTGAGGTGAGTTGTAGAATTAATTTACACCTTATTTTCGGGGCTGAACATATGGCATTGGTTCTGTTTTTATTAGATGTAAACAAACTCAAAAATAAACTATAAAAAATATAATACTATGAGCAACAAAGTAGCACTTATAGGCGCGAGCGGATTTGTAGGCTCCGCCATTCTTAACGAACTCCTCAACCGTGGTTATCAAGTTGAGGCACTTGTACATAATCCCGACAAAATTAAAATCCAGAATCCGGCTCTCACGGTTAAGAAGGTTGACGTGGCTGATGAGAAAGCACTCGAAGAAGACCTCCGTGGCTTTGAGAATGTCATCAGCGCATATAATCCCGGATGGGCCAACCTCAATATCTATGAGGAGACTCTTACCAACTATCCCAAGATACTTGAAGCCGCAAAGAAGGCCGGCGTAAAGCGTCTGCTTATCGTAGGAGGCGCCGGCACATTATTCGTAAAACCGGGTGTACGCCTTATCGATACAGGCACTCTGCCTGATGCCTGGATACCCGGCGTAAAGTCGCTCGGCGAGTTTTACCTCGACACTCTTATGAATGAGAATGATATCGACTGGATATTCTTCTCACCTGCCGGCAATCTTGGTGACATGGGAGCCAAAGGTCCGGGCAAGCGTACAGGAGTTTACCGTCTGGGCAAGGACGATATGATTTTTGATAAGGATGGCAATAGCTTCATCTCTGTCGAGGACTACGCAAAGGCTATGGTGGATGAACTTGCCGAGCCCGCTCACCACAAAGAACGTTTCACTATCGGATATTAATTCACGACAATACCCACTTTAAACCGACAAAACTATGGATCAGAAGATTTTGGATTTATTCCATAAGAATAAAGAGGTGGCATTTGCTACGTCTGTAGACAACCACCCACATGTGCGCATCTTCCAGATTATGAAAGTTGACGAGGCTAATAATTCCATTTATTTTGCCACTTCTCCTCAAAAAGAAGTCTATGCTCAACTTCAACAGAATCCCAATGTGGCTATTCTTGACCTGAAGGGAGCAGAGTTCGCCCGACTCAATGGCACTATTGATTTCGATATTCCTGATGAAGTGCAACGTGAAATATTCGAGACAAATCCGGTGTTACCACATCTGTATAAGACATACAAAGATCTGGTGTATCTTCGCTTACCGGCTGAGTCAGGCGATTATTTCGACCTGCGCACCACTCCACCTGCACTGATTCATTATGACTTCTGAAAAAGAAAATCTTGACAAATTGCTCAGGGTGCTTCTTGACGAGCACCCTGAGTATTCTCATATCTCAATTCCGAAGTCAATAGAAGATAAGAGAATTTTGCTTCGTAAGCTGATGAATGTCCGGATGCCGGCTCCACTGCCTGAAGATGTTCTGCATCTTCAAGATGAAGAGTTGGCCGAGCAACGCGAAGAAAAAGGTGTCGTGACTCTCAATTCCATCCCGGAGTCGCCGCTTTATCCCAAACTAAGGCTCTGGCAAGGTGATATCACTCGCCTGAAGGTAGATGCTATTGTCAATGCTGCGAATTCGCGTATGCTCGGGTGTTTCATACCCATGCATCGGTGTATCGACAATGCTATACATTCAGCTGCCGGCATGCAATTGAGAGAGGAATGCGCACATATCATGCATGAGCAAGGGCATGAGGAGCCCACCGGACAAGCGAAAATCACTCACGGCTATAATCTGCCCGCAAAGTGGGTAATTCATACTGTGGGTCCAATTGTATATGGAGATTATCCGACACCGGAAGATTGCCGGTTGCTTGCCGACTGCTATCGCAACTGTATGAAGCTTGCCGATGACAAAGGATTGAAATCATTAGCGTTCTGCTGCATTTCTACCGGTGAATTCCGTTTCCCGCAAGATGCGGCCGCAGAGATAGCATTTGCCACTGTCAGGGAATATCTTGACACTCATCCGGCCACCCCTCTTGAGGCAATTATCTTTAATGTATTTAAAGACACTGATTATCGTATCTATAAAGAGTTGTTAGGATATGAATGATTTTGAAGAAAAAATCAGAACGGCACGAGAGAGACTTAATACAGCCGATGCGGTAGTGATAGGTGCCGGAGCAGGCCTCTCCTCAGCAGCAGGTCTCGACTATTCAGGCCCTGAATTCAGGAAAGAATTTGCCGACTATATAGAAAAATACGGATTCCCTGATCTTTATTCATCAAGCTTCTATGATTTTACTTCCGAAGAAGAATATTGGGCTCGGTGGGCTCGACATATTGACTATGCCAGATTTCGTCCGGCTGCATTTCCTCTCTACAGGGAATTGTTGGATTTAGTCAGCGACAAGAATTACTTTGTCATCACTACTAATGTCGATGCGCAGTTTCGCAAGGCCGGTTTTGACGAGAAGAAGATTTTTGAAGTGCAGGGAGACTACGGCCAAATGCAGTGTGCAGCAGGGTGTCATCCCAGGGTTTATTCAGACCGGCAAACCGTAGAGGAAATTCTTAAGCACTCTCACGACTTGACTGTCGACTCCAAATATCTTCCGGTGTGCCCGGTATGCGGAGGGAATATGGACGTCCATGTACGCAAAAATGGTTTCTTTGTTCAAGATGAGGCTTGGGAGAAGGCTGCTGAAAGATATGAGCAATTTATGCAGCGATATGCAGATCATGGTAATGTAGTGTTGCTTGAACTTGGAGTAGGGTTCAACACTCCGGCCATCATTCGCTATCCTTTCGAACAAGTGACCTACCGCAATCCCAATGCCACCCTGGTCCGTCTTAATTCAGAGTATCCGCATGGGTTTGAAGAAACGGCATCGCGCACCATCTCTTTCACTGAAAACATGGAGCAAGTAATTACAACTCTAACACCTCTACATTAGTATTTTTGTTGAAGTGGTCTTGAATAAGAGCATCGTTTCGGTTGGCTATTCTATTTCTTGCCATCCCTGAGTTTCTTTTGCTCGGCTTCAAAGGTCTCGATAAAATGAATTTCCACCGGAGAAAGTTGGTATCTGAGTAGCCCACTGCCGGAACTGAACACCCCGATGAGAATTGACACGATAACCGACGCTGATAATCATGTCGAGATTATAGAATGCAATCTTGCGCTCGACCTTTCGATCACCTTCGTTTTAAACTGTTGCAAAAAATGCAACAGTTCGATTTTGCTCTAACTCACCACTTTCAATAATATTCCTTATATGCCTTGAAATAGTCGATTTATTTCGTTGAAATAGTTCCGCCATCTGGTCGGCAGTAAGCCACACAGATTCATTGGCAAGCCGAACCTCAATCTTCGTCTCGCCACCCTGCGTCTGAAATAGTATAATCTGTCCGTTATCCATCTGATTGATACAATATATTTACTCAATATAGACCTGGCACTGCGCAAATATAAAGTTAGGTGTAAAATTAGCAATTTTTCTGAGATTAACGATTGGCTCTGCCGGGAAACATGGCGCAGAATGATGCGGATGGCAATTCGTTAGGTAAAAATTTTATATCTTTACGGCGGAGACTGATTACTCTTTTGAAAAATATGATAGGCAAAATATGTGAGTTTTTGGGGCATAAAATGCTGATAACCGCAGATGGAAAGACTCTTACAGCGTGCAAATGGCTTCACTCTGATAGAGAACTGTGTGACTGTGACAACCACTCTTCAATCTGCCGGAACAGTTCTGAGGAGGAATCGAAGATTATAGATGCCGCCATCGTTCAGATTTCTGAATATTTGGCCGGAAAGCGGCAGGAATTTTCACTGCCATTGCTCCTGACGGGCACTGACTTCAGACTTAGGGTATGGCAGGAGTTGCAAAAAATTCCTTATGGCGATACTGTTACATATAAAGAGTTGGCGACTCGCATCGGCGCGCCTAAGGCCTGCCGTGCGGCAGCCAACGCTTGTGGTGCCAATCCCTTTCCTATCCTCATACCATGTCATCGGGTAGTGGCGTCAGGAGGAAAGACCGGCGGCTACACAGGAGGAACAGATATCAAACACGCCTTACTCCAATTAGAAAGTCGAATGCTTCTTGTTTAGTCTTCGGTGGGTATTAGCACCAGATTGCCGTGGGCGTTAAGCCTTGATTGCATCATGGCTATCTTTGATGGTATTTGATGTCGATATCAGGTAAATTTTTAGCGACTTCGCTGTCTTTTGCGTAGATATCTATACCTCATAATATCTTGTATCCGAATAAAAAGCTTATCTTTGCAGTTTTACCTCATATATGGTGTGTCAAATAAAGAAGAGACTATGAGACAGTTGTATGGTTTATTGCAAGTATTACTATGTCTGCTTATCTTCGGAGGAAGTATATTTATTATTCGCCATTACGTCGGTGAGTTACCATCGTCCAAAATCAGTGATTGGGCGGATTTTGCGACTGCAATCGGTGTCAGCTTGTCTGTCATATCGGTGATTTACATTTATCTGACCTATCGTAGTCAGGTGAAAATGTCATCTGTCGTGCAGTTTGAATCAACATTTTTCCAATGGTATCAGATCCATACCGACATGTATACTAAGATGCAACCTCAGATAGATGAATGTCTGAATAGTGTCGTGCTTCCACACCTGATGAATGCCCAATATGAAGATCTCTCTGTATTTCAGGAACTGGCTCAACAGAATATCACCCGCCCGCTTCACAGATATTACCGCAGTATGTTTCAGCTTCTGAAGTATATCAAACTCAGCCCTATACTGTCCGGATATAAGCAACGTAAGAAATATTATGACATCATTCAATCCAACATGACAGATAATGAACTGCTATTACTGCTATGTTTCGTGTTGGGGGATGTTAACAGAGAAAAGAAAGTTATTGGCAACTTTTGGAGACTATTGTTCTGCAATAAGTTAAGCTTTCAAGAGTTGGTTGATCAATCCCACATTTTGAAAAACTGCTACGTACCGGATGAGTTGTTACAGAAAAGAATGACACCAATTATACGCCACAATTTCCCTAAGACCGCCCCTTCATTCCATTTTTTCGTATAAGGTCCGCATCGGAGATTGCAGTAGGCTGATTAATATCTCAGATATCCATATTGTAATTTCTTTACCCTTCTCTTTTGGGGTAGATGAGCCGGGCCAGGCCGTAGAGGTAACGGCGGAAACCGGGGCGGTAATCAAGCAGACGGTCAAACCATCCCAGATTTGGGTTGACAAGGCGCACCACATACCCTACGTAAAACATTGCAAATAGCGTGCCCGGACCCACTACCGTCCACGGCCACGTGCCGAAAAAGCAATATCCCGAGATGACGGCAAGTATAACCAAAGATGTGTCTACGATAATCTTGATGACGGGAAACGGCCGCCCGGTGACACAAGAAATAGCCACCTGTATACCCTCACCGGGCATAGTCACCGAGCCACACCTAATCTCTACGGCAACAGCACAACCAAGTATCGTGGCCCCTGCAAATTGAGCCACTAACTGACTCGCCAACGCTTCGTATGTTAGATAGGACGTAATCCACATATTGACATCCAACAACACCCCAAACACGAAGCCTATCACCAACTGAAACAGCTGTATAGGATTAAAACGCCTGCGAAGTATCAGAACCTGAGCCATTACAAGTATGACATTCATCACGTTGGTATATCCGCCTATAGTCCATCCCGGCGCCTTGCCTGTCTCGCCGGCAAGTGTGAAGGCCATCGGTATCGACGAAATCACTCCACTGCCAAGATTAGACCGCACACATAGCGCCACGCCGAGCGTCATGAAATACATCGAAAGCAACAGCAGAAAATGCTGCCACACAAACCCTATGATCCTATTCTTAAGACTATCAGCAGACTTTATCCTCGTCATTATCACCTTTCTCCTATTGCATATTATTCATCGTCTTATATACCTGTATCGCTACCGGGTCAGGGAGTCGCTTACCATGCGCTGCATGTATTGCTGGATGAAGGCCTTGAGCTCGCGCTCCATCTTCGCTTCTATATCCGGATATGTGGACAGCAGATTTCTCTCCATCTTGTGGTCGTCTATCTTGTAAAGGCCTACCCGCTTCTTCCCATCCCATTGCAATACGTAGCCGTATTTCACGTTTTGATACACGCCGTTATAACTGAAAGCCCACCCCTCTTCCGCGAGAGTCGTAAACAGGTCTTTGCCAAAGGCAACGTAATCTTTGTCCGCGCCGACAAGACCCAACACTGTCGGCATAATATCCGTCTGCTGCGCTATGCCGGGCTGTGGGCCACGTGGCAGTGTGCCGCTCGGATCGAATATAAGAATCGGGCCGTAAAAGGCCGATATCGCCGACCTGTATTCGTCATGACTGCGTGCATTGGTATGGTCGTTGGTAATCACAAAAATCGTATTGGCATACCACGGCTGTCGCTTTGCTGTCTCAAAAAATTCACGCAAGGCATGGTCTGTATAGCCGATCGTCTTGTGGATGGGAAGGGAGCCTTCCGGGAAGACGCCCTCATACTTCTGAGGCACATTGAAGGGATGATGGCTTGATAAAGTGAAGACTGCCGTCATAAAGGGCTGAGGCATATCGCCCATTTTCTGCGCGAAATATTGAAGGAAAGGCTCATCCCATATCCCCCAGTAGCCATCAAAACTATCCGCCTTGCTACCTCTATATTCCTTATCAAAATCTTCACGACCATAATAATTCTCAAAGCCTATACTGCGGGCAAAGCCGTCAAAGCCCATCGAGCCGGTGCGTGCACCATGAAAGAAGGAGGTCTCATAACCTTCCCTGCTCAGGATGGCCGGCAACCCTTCCAGCTTATTCATCGCCGCCGAAGTCAGCACAAAGGGCTTTACCATGCCCGGAATACCGGCAAGAACACTCGGCATCGCTTCTATGCTTTTCTGCCCGTTGTCATAGCTATGCTCCCACGTAGCCGAGACATATACAAGTGAATCAATAAAGGGAGTATACCCCTTGTAATCCTCACCTAATATTCCCCTATTCAGACTCCCTATATATTCCCGCCCGAAGCTCTCCAGAATGATTACCACCACATTTTTGCCTTCCGCTCCAATATCTACGTTTGCCTTCGAATTGTGATGCACGGGCGTATAGATCTGCGCCATCTCCTCGTCAGACATATAATGAGGATCGGAAAAGGGCGTCACGTTTACAGTGCGTATCATGGTGAAAGGGGTATTCAATACCAGTGCGGCCTCATACGGACGCCGGATATAGCGGTTGGCATTTGAAATGGCCACGGGGTGTATGTCGCGATGACGCCAGCCACCTATCGGCGCTATTGCAAGAAACACACATCCGGCCGCTATGCTCAGGTATCCGGCCACGCGACTGCTTTTGCTCCTACTCTCATCTTTCAGATAAATATACCCGCTATAGAGGGACACACCGGCAAGAAGATAGCACCACCAATGATTGAGCAATCCTCCACGTATCGCACTCACAGTCGTCAAGGCTCCGACGGCCAACCCTAAGACGGACAGAAGATAATAGCGACATCTCCCTTTTTTATCCGTGCCTGTATTCGCTCCCGGAGAGGGGGAGGAGTAAAGTCGCCACAATCCCCATATCAATACTATGGAAAGCACCACCAGATACCAATGCCTGAGCAACTCCACTCCCACTATTTTCCACAGATTATCATCGCCGGAAAATTCGGAAAAGAAGTCCCAGGTGGTGCGCCGCAGCGTATAACTGAAATATACCGAATCGGCAATATTGGCAAGAATACCTGCACTGTTGATGATGACAAACAGCCACTTGCAGACACGGTAATATCCCCGATGCTCCTTCCAATGCAAGGGAAGCAACATCATGAATATGTAGACCATGTTGAGATAAAAGATGCCGGGCGTATCAAACACCGGTCCGGCCATTAGCAGACTGAAAAGATATCCCTCTCTTGCCGCCGGACTGAAATAACTCCAGTTTTCAGCTAAGTATTCTACCCGCAGAAAGGTATATGCCACGAAAATCAGCAACAGGTTGAGCCCGGTGGCTATAAGCGGAGATATTACAGACCGCTCTCTGCCCAACATGCCGATCAGCCCGTTTTTACGGCTCTCAATACGCTTCTTACGGATATTACCCGTCATTTATCCCTCCGGATTATGTCTTTTCTAATAAAATGGTGTATTATTTTACGAAGCCGGCCAAGCGGGTGAAGAAAGCGGGGTCTTCGCCGGTGGTCAAATCCACGAGTTTCCCATCCGGATTGATGATGGCCTTGGTGGGGAATCCCTCGATATGATACGCCTCATAAAGAGCATCGTCATTACCGTTATAGAGGTTCATCCAGGGCAAATCGTGAGCCTTCACTCCCGCGCGCCAGTCGGCCTCCGACTCATTGCAGTCTATGCCTATCACCACTATCTTGTCGCCATATTTACGATAGGCCTCCTTCAGCGCCGGAAATCCCTTGACACACCATCCACACCAGCTTCCCCAGAAGTCAAGCACCACCCACTTGCCTTTGAAGTCGGAGAGGCTTACCTTTTTACCGGCCAGGTCGGGCAACGTAAAATCCGGAGCTGTAATCGTGCCGGAAGCCACCTCCGCATGGCGCGCCTCTTCGGCCTTTCTCTCCTGAAGCATCTCTTCAACCTGACGGTTGTAGAGCACTGCATAGGGCATCAGTATCGACTTTTTAGCAGACTCTGAAAGTTTGTCAAAACGCTCCTTGAAATCCTCACCGCTAAGGTCAAGGATAGCAAAGGGCACCAACGGACTCTCCGGATTGTCGGACACAAATTTCTTAATGGCCGCGTCATACTTATCCATAACAGCCTTAGCTTCCTCTTGGGTAACCTGACGGCCGCTGTTCACCATCTCCACATAGCTCTGCTGTATGGGAGCCGTGATGGCTGAAAGTGCTGTCATATCCTCCATCAGCAGAGTGCCCGTAGCCTTATATTTTAGCGGGTTAAAGGAGGTAATCGTAATCTCGAGCGACTCATCGGGAGCGGCATAAAAGTCGGGCGACTGGAGCGCATCTGCCGGCGCCTCAATCTCATAGCGCGCCGGACCCTGCGCATCAAGACGAAGATGAGCCACCCCATCTTTGACCTCCAGCGTGTCATAGATTATCTTCAGGTCTTCCTGCTGCTTGGCATTAAATATATTATCTATCGTCACATGGCTTACCACTAATGTCTTGCCGGCATAATCCGCAGGAAGATGAATTGTCACCTCACCATCACCGTGTTTGCAACCAACGGCCAAAACACTCAGCGCGCATATCAACGCAGCCATTATTACATTCTTCTTCATATCTTATCTCGATTAAAATTCTTTATATATCTTTATTTGGGCACGATGGTAAAGGTTATCGTTCCTCGCGCCGGAGCGGCTCCCTCTTTTGCTTTCCAGCGAGCGCCCATCGCGGCGCGTTCGCATTGGCGCTGCAGGTCGGCAGTCCCTCCGCTCAGCGCTGTGGCCGACGTCACTCGCCCGGAGGCATCTACCGTGACACGTATCTTCACCACTGTGCGGTTGCGGATGGCTACCGTAGGCTTCGGACAGGAGAGCATCTCGCGACCCTCCACGTTGCCACTCACGCCGATACCGCTGCCTCCGGAACCGGACGCCCCGTTCTTGCCGTCATGCACACCATTGTCAGGCGAAAAGGCTCCTCCGGTAAGGGCTTTCGCCTTACGGCGTTCCTCCTCCGTGGCCTTAGGCTCAGCCGACTTTACAGGCGACGGCTTTGTCTGCGTCACAAGTTTCTCTTTAGGAGGAGCGGGTGTCTCGCTCTTTCCCGGCACCTTCACTTGCGAAGACACCTCCTCAGCCACTTCCGGTGCGCCTTGCGCCGCCGGAGCAGCCTTCTGTTCCTGTTCTGAGTTATCCTCACCTAAATCAAGAAGTTCAGGATCAAGAAAGAGTTCCTCCTCTTCCGGTTCCGGTATCGCCATGGCTGCCGTCTCGCCGTAAGAATAGTCTATATGGCCGAAATAGAGCACGAGCAGCAGCACGGCAGCCACCACCATCGTCACGCCGGCCGCTATCGCCCTGTCACGCCGGCCTCTATTCCTGTTGTCATTCTCCATTCCTTACTCCTTTTCTATCTGACGTGCCTTCGTAGCCAGCACCATACGTAGCTTATTGCGCGCCGCTATGTCAAGGATATCCACCACATAGCCATATTCCACTCTCTCATCTGCGTAGAGGGCCACGGCCCGCAGAGAGTCCTTGCTCTGAATATCCTTAAGCGCTGCAGCCAGACCCTCCTTATCTATACGGTGAGCTATACTGTTGACACCCGTTGAGTCGTTGCGGTCAACCACCAGATACACCTGATGAAGAGAGTCGACATATACCTCCGTGACGGGTTTCATATCCGTCTGCACGCCGCTTTGTGGCAGATTGACATCCACGGCCGACGGGGTAATCAGCGTCGAGGTCACCATAAAGAATATCAACAGCAGGAAGATGACATCCGTCATCGATGACATCGAAAACGTGTCAAGCGTCGGAAATTGCTTCTTCAGTGCCATCAGCGTGCAGGCTCATTGAGGAGGTCCATGAATTCCATGCTCTTCGCCTCCAGATTATTCATTACTTTACCGATACGAGCCACGAGATAATTGTATGCGAAGAGAGCGATGATGCCCACCACCAGACCGGCCACCGTAGTCACCAGCGCCTGATAGATACCCCCCGACAGGAGCGAGATATTGGAGGCTGTTCCGGCCTTGGCAAGAGTGAAAAAGGCCTGTATCATACCTACCACCGTGCCTAAGAAGCCCAGCATCGGTGCGCCGGCTGCCGTCGTTGAGAGCCATGCCAGACCTTTGCCCAGATTACCTACCTCGATATTGCCCGTATTCTCAATAGCGGTCAGCACATCCTGCGTCGGTCGGCCTATGCGCTGCACTCCCTTTAGAATAAGGCGTGAATAAGACGTGTCGGTATTCTTACACAGCCGCACTGCGCTCGCCAGATCACCCTCATGCACATAGTCGCGGATACGGTTCATAAACGTAGGATCCTCCTTCGTGGCGCGATTTATGACAATGCAGCGCTCCACAAAGATATATATGGCCAGCAAAAGAAGAACGGCCAGCGGTATCATGATATAGCCGCCATCCATCACCAGCGACCAGAAAGATAATGTCTCCATTTCAAATTAAATATAGTTTTTTTAAAAATTCGTCCTAAATTCCCAAACCTTTCTTACCGGGTGCGACTTTAACTGTAACCTCACCCTTCATCCCTCATCCCTCTGACTTCATCACTCTGACTTCTGCCCTAACTCTCTAAGGTATCGACGAATAGTCTCATCTATACCCAAATAGAGAGCATCGCTTATCAGTGCATGGCCGATGCTTACCTCATCAAGCTTCGGAAGCATCCGGTGAAAGTAGCTTAGGTTTTCCAGACTGAGGTCATGACCGGCATTCAGCCCGAGTCCCTCTTCGGCAGCCACGGCAGATGCCTTAACATAAGGTGCTACGGCAGCTTCTCGGTCTACAGCATACCCATCGGCATAGGCTTTGGTATACAGCTCCACGCGGTCGGCGCCCACTTCACGGGCTTTTCTCACCTGCTCCTCTACCGGGTCTACAAAGATTGATACGCGCACTCCGGCTTCGTGCATCCGACGGCATATCTCGCGCAGCTCTTGCTCATGCTTCACGACATCCCAGCCGGCATTGCTCGTCAGCTGATCAGGCTTGTCGGGCACAAGAGTCACCTGCGCCGGGCGCACACTCTCTACAAGATGCAGGAAATCCTCCGACGGATAGCCCTCGATATTGAATTCCGTGGTAAGCACTCTGCTCAATTCATACACATCGCTGCGCCTGATATGACGCTCATCCGGACGAGGATGCACCGTAATACCCTGAGCGCCACACGCTTCACAATGCAAGGCAAACTTCACCACATCAGGATTGTTTTCTCCGCGGGCATTTCGCAAAGTCGCCACTTTATTGATATTGACACTAAGACGGGTCATATTTATTTGATATTTGGCATAAAATTTGTAACTTCACATTCGTAACGGTATTCTGTCACCGTCACATTTAAATGACAAAAATAACTAATTTAATCCAATTCGCCGTCTCAGTTGTTAATTTTTATATAAATTAACACTCTATTTCTGCGGTTAATGCTGATAAAGGAGAATACATGACTATCAAAGACGCCATATCACCCCGTTTGACCACTGCCGCCCCCACGCGCGTCATCAATGCCGCTGTCCCCCTGATCGAGGCTCTGCCTATGCTCCTCGATACTCCTGACCGACAGCTCGGCATCGAAGACCACGGCAATATGCTCGGCGTTGTCACCGAGGCCTCCATGCTCGAAACCCTCGGACGCCTGATCGTGCCCCGCGATGACAGCTCTGTCATCACGGCCGAATGTAGCGCCGACCGGTATTCCGCATCCGCTATCGCTCACGCCGTAGAAGACGCCGACTCTCACCTCGTCGACCTCCTCACAGGCCCGGCTCAATACCCCACCGACGGAGTAGCACCTGTTACCTACAATGACCGTATCCGCATCACCCTGCGCGTCCGCACACTAACACCCGAACATGTGATACAAAGCCTTGAGAGATATGGATATAACGTCGTCGATACCGGAGGACACAATTCCCTTGAGGCCGACCTCTTCGCAGAAAGACTCGCCTCCCTCAATTCGCTGCTTAATGTCTGAGACATTACTGCAGCCATCTAATATTCATACCTTCCATCTCTTCCAGAATACACTATATCTCTATCATGTCTCAGTCGGCCATCTCAATCGTCATTTCCGGCAATTGCCATCAGGACTCTTATCTATCGGAAATCCACGATATGATCCTCCTCACTCTTGATGCCGGTATAGCTGTTGCTATAGAGCACCGCTTTGCCCGATATCTTATCCAACACGGCTTTCCACTCCCCCACGCATGCCGACTCGTTGACTTCCTCGATGACGGCACTACCGCCGCGATAAGTATCGGCGGCGACGGCACCTTCCTGCGCACTGCCCGATGGGTCGGCCGCAAGAATATCCCCATTCTCGGAATCAACACAGGACATCTCGGTTTTCTTGCCGGATATACTCTCCGGGAAGCTCCCTCACTTATAGAAATGCTCATCAACGGCACAGGCATTATTGAAAAGAGAAATCTCCTGCACGTTGAGAGCCCCGACATTCCCGCCGACATTTTCCCTTACGCTCTCAATGAAGTGGCTATCCTCAAGGATGACACCTCGTCGATGATCAGCGTACACACTGACCTCAACGGCATATTCTTAGCCGATTATCTTGCCGACGGACTTCTAATTTCCACACCAACAGGCTCCACCGGATACAACCTCTCCGTCGGCGGACCTATCCTGCAGCCCACTCTTCACACCATCTGTATCGCTCCCATTGCACCTCATTCGCTGACACTCCGACCGATTGTCGTAGCCGGAGACTCCGTGCTCAGCGCTGTCACTACCTCTCGAGCAGAACATTACCGGGTAAGCCTTGACGGCTGCTCATTCATCATGAACGCCGGCTCATCAATCACAGTCAGAATGGCCGACTTCTGCATCAGCATACTCCGCCGCGCAGACACCGACTTCGCCAAAACCCTACGCAACAAGCTCCTCTGGGGCCAACGCTGATACCCAAAACAATCAGCAAAATATCTTGAAAATCCTCAATCTATAGTTCTTGGTCGAGGCGGCGGATGATGCGGCGGTAGGCGAGTATCAGGAGGGCGGCGGCCATGAAGAGGGCTCCGGAGAAACTGTAATAGACGCCTACATTGCGCATATCGAGAGTCACAGCCATGAAGTATACAAGAGGAACACCCACAAGCAGATAAGAGACGCAGGATATCCAGAGCAGAGGACGCACCTCGCTCGTGCCTCGTATGGCATTGGCATACGTCAACTGTATGGCATCTCCATACTGATACAGGATAAGGGGCAAAAGCAGTGGCATCGCGGCTGTCACTACGCTTACGTCCGGCGTAAACATACGCACCATCGGACTGAAAAACAGGAAGAAGACTACCGAGGCTATCGTGGCCAAAAGCAAGGTCAGATGAAGACCGGCTGACGTAGTGCGTCTCACTCCTTCCATATCCTCCAGGCCGGTAAGATTAGCCACGCGTATCGATGTGGCTACACCAAATCCCATATACGTCATATAGCCCAACTGAGCCACAATATTAACCACTTGATAAGATGCCAATTGCACCGTGCCATACCAGCCACTCACTATCGCGCCGAAGGTCCACAGAAAGCACTCCACGCCCGACTGTATCATCACCGGATAAGAGGTGAGCCACACCTTCATGCGCTGACGGCCACCTCCACGCACACTCCGCCACCCCTCCATATAGCAGCGTCGGGACTTGGTATAACGGTAGATTACCACCATCGCCACTGCCATCGCCACGCGTGCTGTCAAGGTGCTTATACCTGCACCGGTAAGACCCATGCACGGCATACCGAAATGTCCGAATATCAGTATGTAATTTCCTATGATATTCAGAATATTACCGCAAATTATCAGCCACATCGGCGTTGCCGTGTCCGTACAGCCGTTCGAAGTCTGCTGAAAGGCATTGAAAATCGCCATCGGAAGAAGAGTCGACAGCACGGTAAGATAGTATGGACGCACCATCGGCATCAACTCATCCGGCTGACCAAACTTGTCAAGAAAAAACCATAATACTCCCAATATCACAGTAAAAACAGCGGAGACCACAACGTTGGTGACCACTCCCGCGCGAAGCAGTCCCCCCACACCATGGTGATCACCGCGACTGTAAAGCGCGCCCACCAAAGGAGTGAGACCGGCGGCAAAACCAAGTTGCATCACTATGGCCACAAGAAATATCGAATTTACAAATGCGGCTGCCGCCAGAGCGCGGGTATCATAGGCAGCCACCATCATCGTGTCGGCAAACGACACGACGATGATGCCTAATTGAGTCACCATCACCGGCAACCCGAGACGCACCAACGTGCGATATTCCTTTCCGTAATATGATTCTCTGACTGACATGCTTTTGCCTACCTTTGACCGATGGCCGCTTCGCTCCGCAAAGATAACTATTTGCCCACAGAAAGTCTTAAAAATTCTGAAAAATACATAAATATATACTCAAAAAAGGGCATTTTGATGCTCGATTTTGTATTTTTCAAATTTATTTATTATCTTGCAAAGTATTTTATACACATGATGTGTTTACTCCGCAAAAATGCGGACACATAGCTTCGATTTTTAATAATCTAACACTAATATCAACCGAATGAAACTGTTTGACAAGACTCTGAAGATTGCCGTAGCGGCATTCTTCATGCTTGCGCTCCCGGCCGCATCTTTCGCCGATCATCAGCGCACGCCAAACCCGGCTCCGGTGGTCAAGACCTCCGGCATGAGTAAGGCAGCAGTGGCTAAATTTCTCAAGGCGTTTCCGAAAAACGTGGACAACGCCTACTCCCTCTCCGGAGAGCCTACTGCCACCAACACCCGCCCCATCGTGACATCACGACCCAAGAGCATCCTCAAATCACCGGAGGCTCCCACAGGCAACATGTATGCGCTGGTGCCTTACCATTATCGCTCCACAAGCTATAATGACGGTTACTATGCCAAGCTCGACATGTCATCCTATACGCTGGTTCCTGAATTCTCAAACCCCAACATCTGCAACGGTTCCGATTACTATTTCCAGGCAGCAGCGGAACGCAACGGACTCCTTTACACTCCGGCGTACGACCAGAATATGATCACCAATGAAATCACCATTTATTGGAAAGTATTCGACACCGAGACCGGCAACAGCATGCCCGACATCGTCTTTGACGACGTCGACAATTCAATGTATGCGTTCATGTACAACATGACTTACGATCCCATCCACGACATGTTCTACGGTCTGGCATACGATTTTACCTCCGGCATTTTCGGAGCAATCGTGGAGATTGACCCCAAACAGCCCAAATGGGAGCCGCGTGTAGTCAGCACCAGCTACGGCTACACTCTGTGTGCCATCGCATACAACCCTGATGACCAGATGCTGTACGGCCTCTCCGAAGGGGGTGAGCTCGTGCTGATCGACTATTTCACCGGTCCGCTCGATGTGATTCCTCTGGCTCAGTATGATGACTTCTACGATTATTACATGTTCCCCGATACGTATTCGGCCAATGCTTTCTGCTACAGCCCGTACGACCACGCCTTCCTGCTCGTATACCGCGACTCTTTCGAGCAGAAGATGATTCTGGCAGCTGTAGACGCAGAGACTTATCAGGCTTACGAACTCGGCGAAGTCACCCCGCTCGGATATATCAGCGCATTCATCTGCCGTGACGCCTATGCCGACGACAACGCTCCCGACATCATGGCCACTCCCGCAGTCAATTTTGACAAGGCAAGCCTTTCAGGCACTTACACGCTGCGCACACCCGCCACTACTTTCGCCGGTGTAGCCCTCTCAGGCAACGTGCAGGTACACGTCCTGCTCGATGGCGTGGAAATAGAAAATTTCTCCGCAAAACCTGACACTGAATATACAAAGCAGATCGACACCCTCACCGGTATGCATAATCTCGCTGTATACTCTACTATCGACACGTATGAAAGCCCGAAGGCAACCGTAGACTTCTACGTAGGTTATGACTCCACACTTCCCCCCACCAAGCTCGCCCTTGACAGAAACGTCCTCACCTGGAACGCTCCGGGCGCAGAAGGTGCTCACAAAGGATACGTGGATATGGACGACATCACTTACAACGTCTACTTCAACGGCAATAAAATCAACACAACTCCTATCAAGGACACCAAGTTTGAATTCCAGCAGCCCGAGACAATGGAGCGTAAGGCCATCACCGTTACATCCGAGACTCAAGGCATGGAGTCCGAACCCAGCCTGCCGCTCTCAAGAACTGTCGGCGTAGCCCTCGATCTTCCCTTCTCAATGCAACCCGCCAACCGCTCAGAAGCAGCTCTCTTCGAGACTTACAATGCTGACGGTGACGACAATGAATTTGAATATTACACCAGTTGGGACGGCTTCAACTGCTACACTATCCGCACCAATTACTATTACCAGCATCCGGAAGACTGGGTATTCCTTCCCGCTATCAGCCTTGACGATCCCGCAGCCCTCTATCAGCTGGCTGTCAAATATGCCAACTCGTATATGGACGACCGCTATCTCGACTGTCTCGACATATATATCGGCACACGTCCCGATCCCAAGGCTATGGTTAAGAAAGTATACTCACACAAGGAGCGCAACACTCCTGATGTGACCGACCTCATAACCCGCTTCACTATCCCCGCGGCTGACGACTACGTCATCGGCTTCCATACTTACGGAGGAGAGACTTCCAAGCAATATCGCGGTGTGCTGCTCTACGATTTCGACGTACGCAAATGCGATAACGCCACAGCTGCGACTCCCGACGCACCCACCGACGTCACCCTGACTGCCGGTAAGAATGGCGCACTCGAGGTAACTGCAGACTTCACGGCACCGACACTTGACCTCAGCGGCAACAAGCTCGCTGCCGATACTGACATAACAGTAACTGCCACTACAACTGCAGGAAAAGGTTCCACTATCGTCAAACCCGGACAAAAGGGCTCGATCACGGTACCTGTAGCTGACAACGGCATCAACGAAGTATACATCTTCGCTTCTTCCAAAGAAGGTGAAGGCATCAGCAACTTCTACTCCACATACGTAGGACTCGATACCCCGCTGCCTCCCACTAATGTCACTTATACCATTGACAAGGATAACCTCGGTGTAAATATCTCATGGGAAGCTCCCGAAGGTGGCCAGAACGGCGGATATATCAACAAGGATGACCTTAAATACGGCATCTATTCACTCGGCAGTGCCGGCAACTACTCAAAGATATCTGACGTAGACGGCTTCTCCTATCATTATACCACCGAGCCCGGAAAGCAGGCTTATTATCATGTAGGTCCCGTGGCCAGCAATGAGATGGGCAGCTCCATCAACGGTGCATTCGTATATGAGGCACTCGGCACTCCCTATAAGATTCCTATGGTGGAGGAATGGAATAACGCAGGCTTCTCTTACTCCAAGTGGATCTTCTCCACTACCGGTGAATATGCACAGTCTGACGTACAGAGCGTAAGCAGCGGTGCCGGCCTCGGCATCGGCGACCCGACATTCGCACGCGACGGCGGCATGCTCGTCCTCAACACCGGAGGCTTCCGCGACGCCCGCTATCAGATCATCGCTCCGAAGTTTACCACTGAAGATGTGCAGCGCGCTAAGATCTCGCTCCGCATATGGGATTACCCGCAGTCCGGCAGCGTTGAACTCTGGGGACGCACCTCCGACAATGATGAGTATAAACTCATCCAGGTGCTCGATCTGCCCCATGACAAGGGTCAATGGCTCGAAATCGAGACTCCCCTCCCCGATGAATATATAGGCAAGTCATGGGTACAGGTCAACCTCCGCGGTGACGTGCCGGGCAACGGCTATGTATTGTTTGACAACTACCAGGCTCTTCAGGATATCGAGACTGACTTTACAGTCGTATCCCTTGACGGCCCGACTATGACCACCGTCGGTGAGACAGCACAGTTCAACCTCGTCATCGCCAACTCCGGCTCTGAACCCGCATCCACCACTATCGTCTTCGATATCCTCGGCGACGGAAACGTCATCGACTCGCAGACTGTCGAGGTAGGACGCACTCTCCCCGGTGAAAACTACGTGCACACTGCTTCATTCGATATCGGTGTCAACTATCTTGACTACCGCAAGCTTACTGCCCGCGCCACCATCACTCATGATGATGACCAGAACGCAAATAACAATGTGATATCCATGGAGTTCGTGGTCAATCCACATGCAATGCCCGTCATCGGTGACCTTCAGGCTGAACGCGACGGTCAGGACGTAATCCTCACCTGGAGCAAGCCTGACACTTCTTACGGTTCTCCCGAAAGCTTCGAGGTGATGCCCGCATTCACCAAAACTGAGAAACTCGGTCTCTGGACCAACCTCGACGGTGACAAGGGCAATCCCTTCGCTATCGATGGCCTCAGATTTGACGGTGATGACACACCCTGCGGATGGATCGTATGGGATGGTGAGACCATGAACACAATGAACGACGAGCGTCTCAAACCCCATGCAGGACGTAAGACCGTCCTCGCCCGCTCCATCGGTTATAATGAGAGCACTGAAAAACCCATCAAGTCGTTTGACTGGCTCATCTCACCCGAAATCGTGCCCGGCTCATCTGTTTCATTCTGGTATAATACACTCAGCGCTCAGTATACTGAGACTGTCGAACTCTGGGTGTCTTACACTGACAATGTCGTAGATTTCGACAATATCGAATATGACGCCAACGGCAATCCCGTGAAGTGCGGCTCATTCGTCAAGCTCCGCAACTATACCAAGTCAGGTTCTGAAGCTTGGGAATTCTGCATGACTCCCCCGTTGAGAAATGTCAGATATTTCGCATTCGTCTACGGCTCCATCGGACAGTTTGGCGCCATGCTTGATGACATCATCTTCACACCGGCTAATTCCTACAACTGGGATATCGACTCTTACGAGGTGCTCCGCAAATTGAATTACGGTCGTGCAGAAGTCATCGCTACCGACATCAAGGACCTCACATTCCGTGACACCAACGATGCTCTCAATTCTACTTACTGGGTACGCTCCGTAGTATATAGCGACGGCCTCGATTACCGCTCACCCCTCTCCAATGAGGTGCGCATAGAAGGCTCAAGCGTAAGCCAGCTCGGAGCCGGCTCTGCAGTGGAAGGTGGAAATGCCTGTGTTATCCTCACCAACCTCGAGGGTCACACCGCTGAACTCTTCGATGCTGACGGACGTAATCTCTGCAGAAGAGTAATCGGCAGCAACCGTCAGACTATCCCCGCTCCCGCCGGTGTAGTCCTCGTCAAGGTAGACAATACCTTCACAAAGGTAATGGTAAAATAATCCAACCATAGTCCCGACATACACAACTACTCCAAAAGAGTAGCCCCATAAAAAAAGGGAGGCAGCCAAAATCCGCTGCCTCCCTTACTCTTTTCAATTACATTTCAGTCGGGATGGCCTATTCTTTCACACCAAGTTTTGAATGAGTATAGCGGGAGAAAACAAAAATTATGTTAATTTTGTAATATATATGTAAGCTTTGTAACAATTTGATGAAATACACTATTAAACTATACCACCTTCTTCGCCGTATCGCGTCCGTATGCGTCTGTGCGGTGACCGCTGTCGGTGCATACGCTGATGATGTCGTCACCCTCGACTCTTGTCGACATATGGCCCTACGCAATAACAAGACCATCCGAATGGCCGAAGAGGCCGTAAAGGGAGCCGGATATGACCGTAAAGCCGCCTTCGCCGCTTACCTCCCGGGCATCGACTTCACCGGAGGATACATGCACAATCAGCAACGCATCGAGCTACTCGGAGAAGATGCCAAACTCCCTACGATGAGCTTCGACCCGGCAACGCAGCAATTCAAATACAACATCCTCACCGCTCCGGACGGCTCCCCGGTAATGGATCCCTCCACCGGCTCTTATATCCCCACCGAAGTGGCTGTCATTCCCAAAGAGGCGATGACTTATGACACGCGCAACGTCTTCGCCGGAGCATTCACACTGACACAACCCATCTTCATGGGTGGCACTATCAAGGCCCTCAACGACATATCCAAATATGCCGAGAATATGGCCGTCGCCATGAAAAACAGCGCCGTGCAAGACGTAATCTACGGTATTGACCAGGCATACTGGACGGTAGTATCATTAAAAGAGAAAAAACGGCTCGCACAAAGTTTCGTCACCCTCCTCGACTCGCTCACATACAGTGTCAACGCTCTTTTTGAGGAGGGCATGTGCACTCGCTCCGACGTGCTCGCCGTCGACGTAAAAAGCAACGAGGCCAACATCGCACTGACAAAAGTAGACAACGGGCTGACTCTTGCCCGCATGGCTCTCGCACAACTTTGCGGCCTCCCGGTCAACATTCAGATGACCCTCGCCGACGAAGACATACAGGGCAACGGATATACACCCATCACTTCTCCTTATAATATGGAGGATGTCTATGCACGTCGCTCCGACCTTGAGACGCTGCGTCAGGGCATCAACGTGCTTAAGGGACGTGAAAAGCTCACCATGGGCGCCATGCTTCCCAAGCTCGCAGCCGTCGGCATGTACTCTTTCTCCAATCCCAACGTAAATCACGGCTTCCAAAAGAAATTCGGAGGCGGATTCTCAGTGGGAGCAATGCTCACAATTCCTCTCTGGCACTGGGGCGGCAACTATTACCATTACCGCGCTGCCAAATCTGCCACCAACGCGCAGACACTGCTGCTGCAAGATCTTGAGGAAAAGGTGTCACTGCAAGTGAGTCAAGCCAACTTCTCCATGCAAGAGGCCGGCAAGACTTACGACATGACTGTCAAAAACCTTACGAAAGCTGATGAAAATCTGCGTATGGCCAACCTCTCGTTTAAGGAGGGAATGATGACCACCAACGACGTCCTCGTGGCATACACGGCTTGGGTGCAAGCCAATTCAGAAAAAATAGACGCTGAAATTGGCCTCCGGCTCTGCGACGTATATCTCTCTAAAGTGCTCGGACAATTATACTGATATCTTTTAACTTATAAACAGATATTACACCTTATAAACAGATATTACACCCCAAAACAGAATAAAGCTAAGATTATGGCTACTCCTATAACTCCCGTTGACGACTCCACGCAAGTATCGAAAAAAGACCGCGTGCTTATCCTGACCATCGTGGTCATTCTTCTCATTGTTGCAGCCTTCGCCGTAGTGGGTTTCCTCTTCCTCAAGCAGGGACCGGACACCATCCAGGGCATGGGTGATGCTACTGAGATCAGAATTTCCGGAAAACTTCCCGGACGCGTAGTGGATATCTATGTTGAAGAGGGAAGTCGCGTAAAGACCGGCGACACGCTTGTCAAAATACATTCATCTCTGGCAGAGGCCAAACTCGATCAGGCCAAAGCAATGGAGAATGTGGCAGCAGCGACCAGCGCCAAGGTTGACGCCGGCACACGCATACAGATCATCAATGCTGCGCGCGACCTTTGGACACAGGCACAGGCCGCTACGGAGATCACACGCAAGACGTATCAGCGCATACAAAACCTTTACACAAAGGGTGTCGTCTCCGAACAGAAGCGCGATGAGGCCAAGGCTGCTTACGATGCTGCCACGGCCGGCGAGGCTGCTGCAAAGAGTCAATACGAACTGGCTCGCTCCGGAGCTCAGCAGGAAGACAAACAGGCTGCCGGAGCCATGGTGACTGCCGCCAAGTCAGGCGTCAAGGAGGTAGACGCTCTTCTCGAAGACCAGTATCTGCTCGCTCCCTGCGACGGAGAAATCACTGTCATATATCCCAACGTCTCCGAACTCATAGCCACCGGTGCTCCCATCATGCAACTTCAGAAGGATGACCATTGGGCTGTATTCAACGTCCGTGAGACAATGCTCAAGGATATAAAACTCGGCTCCGTGCTCGACGTATATATCCCCGCTCTCGATATCAATACTAAAGTAAAGGTATTCTATATCAAGGACCTCGGCACGTATGCCAACTGGCAGGCCACCAAATCAACCGGTGATTACGACGCGCGCACATTCCAGATTAAGGCACGTCCCGAACATCCGATTGAGAATTTCCGTCCGGGTATGTCTGTAGTTTACAAGGGCGTCGACAAGAAATAACGATGAGCGATACCGGAAAAAATAATTACGGTTTTTGGGCCATCGCGCGAAGGAGTGTGCTCCAGATCGTGCGCAGGCCAATATATTGGGTAGGATTTTTCGTGCTCCCCATCTTCTGCTTCATCTTGCTCTCCACCCTTATGGAGGAGGGACTCCCCACAAGAGTGCCGGCAGCTATTGTAGATAAGGATGGCACTGCCCTATCGCGCAATCTGTCCAATACGCTGGCCGGAATGCAGATGGTGGACATCCAATATACCCCCGACTCTTATACCGAGGCTCGCCATCTGATGCAGGAAGGTAAGATTTTCGGATACTTCCTCATCCCGGAAGATTATGAATCCGAACTCCTTGCCGGACGCGCTCCGGAGATTACCTTCTATACCAACATGACCTACTACGTGCCGGCCTCGCTGCTGTTCAAGACCTTCAAGGCCACAGCGATGTACACAAAAGCCGGCCTGGCCGTCAGCGTAATCAACTCCGCCGGCGTCACTTCCGACGCCACGGCGATGCTGCTCCCCGTCAACATCACCACACGGGGGCTGGGCAACCCGGAACTCAACTATGCCATCTATCTTTGCAATTCCTTTCTACCCTGCGTATTGCAGTTGATGATAATGCTCGTCACCTGCTTCTCGCTCGGACAAGAGATAAAATATCACACCTCTGTCCGTCTGCTTGATATGGCCGGAGGCTCTATCTATCGAGCCATTGCCGCCAAGATACTTCCACAGACTATCATCTGGTGGATTATGGCCCTTTTTCTTGAGTCCTGGCTCTTCAAATGGCAGGCTTATCCCGTATACGGATCATGGTTCTGGCTTACAGTCTCCGAATTGATGTTCGTACTGGCGTGCCAGGGATTTGCCATCTTTATCTTCGGTATTCTCCCCAACCTGCGTCTTTCGCTCTCGGTGTCGGCTCTCTTCGGCATTCTTTCCTTCTCGATAGCGGCTTTCTCCTTCCCGGCACAGAGCATGTATCCCGCCATCGGCATCTTCTCATGGCTTATGCCGACAAGATACAATTTCCTCATATACGGCAATATAGCCCTCAACGGACTGCCGCTGTACTATTCACGCGTATGGTTTGCGGTCTATATCATCTACATGATGCTTCCGGCCACGGTCCTGTGGCGCATACGTCGTGAGATGGCCCAACCCGTATATGCACCCTAAGAACACCCTAAGAAGTAGCGACATGAAAAATATATTTTCACCATTCATAAATGTCTATCTGCGGGAATTTCGCCTGGTGAGCAAGGACATGGGACTCATCCTCTTCTTTGTGTTCCTTCCGCTCGCCTATCCTATCGTATATTCACTGATATACAATACGGAGGTGGTGCGCGACGTGCCGCTGGTCATAGTAGACCACGACCGCACGGCGCGTTCGCGCGAGATGGCGCGGATGCTTGACGCCACTCAGGAGGCATGGGTGATAGGCTACGCCCCCGACCTTGATGAGGCGCGGCGAGCCATGGCCACCCAGGATGCTTTTGCCATTCTGGAAATACCCGAAGGCTTCCAGCGCAAGATAGGACGCGACGAGCAGGCTGAAGCCGTAATGTACTGCGACATGACGCTACTGCTCAGATATCGCGGATTTCTTATGGCTGCCACCAATGTCATGACCGAACTCGGCGGAGAGATTACCATCGACCGCATTGACGAATTAGCGCCGTTGGCCACGACCATAGCCCAGGGCGACCCTATGCCCATACGCAACATAAGCATGGGCAATATTGAAAACGGTTTTGACTCCTTCATCATGCCCGGTGTCCTGGTGCTCATCCTCCAGCAGGCTATTATTCTTGCTATCGGAATGGCCGGAGGTGCCAAGCGTGAACGACCCGAACTCATAGGATACAATCCTATTGACAACACTCGCTCTGTAACGGTGACAATGCTTGCTCAGATGGCTTGCTATCTCACCATATTGATAGTGCCGATCATATTCCTCTTGCATTATGTGCCGCTGATATTCAAATTTCCGATGGCCGGGAATAATCTGGAGATTTTCGCATTTATCATGCCACTCATATTCGCTTCATGCGGTGTGGGCTTTATGCTGCAGGGTGCCATACGCGAACGAGAGTCAGTCTTTGTGGTGTGGGTGGTCACCTCCATCATCTTCCTGTTCCTTTCCGGTCTCACCTGGCCACGCTATGCCATGGGTCCTGTATGGACAGTGGTGAGCGACCTGGTACCTGCCACATGGGGTGTGGAGGGCTTCATCAGAATGAATTCCAACGGCGCTTCGCTTGCACAAGTAGCGCCGTGCTATATCGCCTTGTGGATACAGGCTGTGGTATATTTCGCCTTAGGATATGTCGTGCAGAGATGGGTAGTGCGTCCTGCAATACGTCGCTCAGCCATCGCCCGTCAGCAATACCTCTCATGATCTCCGCTCTATTCTCTCTATTAGGGCGCATACCCCTCAGAGCCGGCTATCTTTTGGCCGACACTTTGGCTTTTCTGGCCGGCGATGTGGTGAGATACAGAAGAAAAGTCATACTCAAAAATCTTCGCGACTCCTTCCCCGAAAAAAGCGAACGGGAGATACGACAGATTGCCGGGCAATTTTACGCTTTTCTCGCCGACTATTTCGTCGAGACATTACGCCTCGGCAAGATGTCAGAGCAAGAGATATGCCGTCGCATGACATTTGAGAACACTGCTCTGCTCGAGGATCTCGCCCGGCGGAACATACCTATAGCGCTGATGTTGGGTCATTACGGCAACTGGGAGTGGATATCGTCACTGACGCTGCATCTTCCCGCCTCTCTCACCCCGGCGCAAATCTATCATCCGCTCGAAAACAAAAGTGCAGACAAGGCCTTCCTCAAGATACGCTCTCACTTCGGCAGCAAAAACATACCTATGCGCGACACACTGCGATACCTTCTCACAGCAGCGCGCGAAGGGAAAACATCCATCACCGGATTTATCGCTGACCAGTCGCCGGTGTATGTATCCACACATCTCTGGCTTGACTTTCTAAATCATGACACCGGCGTCTACACAGGTGCCGAAATGCTGATGCGCCGTCTCAACGGAGCGATGGTGTACTGCCACATCGAGCGCCCGAAGCGCGGCTATTATCATTGTCGGTTCGAATTAATCACCGATGACGTAGCTTCCGCGCCTGAGAATGAGCCTACACGCAGTTATTTCCACCTGCTTGAAGAGCAGATACGAGCCGTGCCGCATCTCTGGCTATGGTCTCACCGCCGCTGGAAACGACCGCGACCCGCCGCTCAATCCTGATATGCCGCCGCGTCACACTTCTTATTGGAAACTTTGCGGCTCTATAAAACCGTAATGTGTGAAGAAGGGTTTGTATGTCACGGAATTATTTAGTAAATTTGCAAGCGGATGAAAGAGATGTATAAATTCATAATACGGTTTGCCGGCCCATATCGGAAGACACTCACGCTGAGCGTCCTCTTCAATATCCTCACGGCTTTCTTCACCGTCTTCTCATTCGCCTTTCTGATACCCATTCTCCAGATGCTTTTCGGCATTGATGCCGGCAATTATTCTTATATGGAGCCGGGCAGCGCACCGCTCAAGGAATGGACTGTCAACAATTTCTATTATTACACCTCGATACTGATCCAAAGCCACGGGCGCAGCTTCACACTCGGATGCCTGGCGGCCATACTCGTATTGATGACCCTCTTGAAGGTGGGTGTATATTATCTCTCAGAATATTTTATTATCCCGCTCAAGAACGGTGTGGAGCGCGACCTGCGCAACACTATGTATGCCAAAATCCTCTCTCTTCCAATAGGTTTCTTCACCGCCGAACATA
Organism: uncultured Sangeribacter sp.; assembly: GCA_964456155.1. Lineage (GTDB taxonomy): Bacteria > Bacteroidota > Bacteroidia > Bacteroidales > Muribaculaceae > Lepagella. The sequence continues at coordinate 13,243 of CAYVZJ010000022.1, read as the reverse complement.
AAGGAGATGTCCTGGCTCGTATCTCCGGCGACGTCACTGAGATCGACACCTCGGTGCTGACCTCCATTCTCTCACTCATACGTTACCCCGTGATGATTATCTTCTGTCTCGGAGTAATGATATATGTCAGCTGGCAACTCACTATCTTCGTCTTCATTCTGCTCCCCATAGTAGGACTCGTGCTGGGAGCGGTAGGTAAAAAGCTGAAAGCCAGTTCGCTGCAGGCGCAAAACCTTGCGGGCGAAATTCTCTCCACCACCGAAGAGACAATCTCCGGTCTACGTGTCATCAAGGCATTCAATGCCGAAAAGACCATGAGCCGCCACTTCAACAATGAGACAGAGCAATATTTCCGTCTCACCAACCGCGTCAACCGTCGCGTCTCGCTTGCTCATCCCCTATCCGAATTTCTCGGCACCGCCGCCATAGCACTCCTGCTCTGGTTTGGAGGTTCGCTGATACTGAGTGGCCACTCTACCATCGATGCCGCCGGCTTTATCTACTATATGGTAATCTTCTACAGCCTCATAAATCCGGCAAAAGAACTCAGCAAAGCCTCTTACACCATACGTAAAGGAGAGGCTGCGCTGGCGCGTATCGACCATATTCTCTCTGCTTACAATCCCATACAGGACCCGGAACGGCCTACACCCCTCCCCTCAGACGCTCGGCGTCAGGGACACATTCGGTTTGACAATGTCTCTTTCTCTTACGCGCCGGGTCAGGAAGTATTACGCAATATCAATCTTGATATACGCCCCGGAATGACTGTGGCTGTAATCGGACAGTCAGGAGCCGGAAAGTCTACCCTTGCCGACCTCATACCGCGATTTTGGGATGTAGACAAGGGTGCTGTGATGGTGGAGGGCGTTGACGTCCGCTCACTTAAGGTTAGCGCCCTTCGCAGCCTGATAGGCACAGTCAGTCAGGAAGCCATCCTCTTCAACGACACTTTCTTCAACAACATAGCCTTCGGCACTCCCGGGGCCACACGAGAGCAGGTGGAGCAGGCTGCGCGCATCGCCAACGCTCACGAATTCATCATGGAGACTCCGGAAGGATATGATACAATCGTAGGCGACAGAGGGTCACGCCTTTCCGGCGGACAGCGTCAGCGCATCAGCATAGCGCGCGCCGTGCTCAAGAATCCCCCTATCCTCATTCTGGATGAGGCCACCTCGGCACTGGATTCCGAAAACGAACGACTCGTGCAGCAGGCACTCGAACGACTTATGGCCGACCGCACCACGATAGTCATCGCTCACCGACTTTCCACCATCACCGATGCCGACCTTATCTGCGTGATGCACGACGGAGAAATCGTGGAGAGAGGCACACACCGACAACTCATGGAGCTCCAACGACATTACCACCGATTAGTGACACTGCAACAGGTCACATAGCCGGAGATAACATTCGATTATAACGACAAAATCCGATATATACCCAAAAAAGAAAAAACTGAATCAGAAACATATAGATAGAATGAAAAAGATAGCCATCTTCGCCTCCGGCTCCGGCACTAATGCCGAAAACATATACAAATTTTTCTCACGCGGTCAGCGCATCTCTGTCCCTCTGATCATCTATGACCGCAAGGACGCCGGCGTGGCCAACCGTATGGCCCGCTGCAACACGGAACTCGTCTACATTCCCGGCTCCGTTTGGCGCGAACGCCCGGAAGAAATTGTCAATCTGCTTGAACTTAAGGAGATAGACCTTATAGTATTGGCCGGATTTCTGCGTATGGTGCCCGACTGCATTACAGAGGCTTATAGCGGACGTATCATCAATATACATCCCTCGCTGCTTCCCGCATACGGAGGAAAGGGTATGTACGGACATCACGTGCATGAGGCTGTCATAGCCAATAAAGAACAGCGCTCAGGCGTCACCGTCCATTATGTCACTTCAGAATGCGATGCCGGCGAGATACTGATGCAAGAGGAGGTGCTCATCACCCCCGATGACACTCCGGAGACTCTCGAAGCGAAGATACATCCGGTGGAGTATTCATTATATCCAAGAGCAATCGTAGCGGCACTCAACCGTATTGAAATCCAGTCGCGTATCAACCGACTACGCGACAAGACACCCACACCCGCACCGGTCAAGGAGGAGATCGTTACTCCTCCGGCGGTAAATGAAGGAGTAGTAACACCCCCGGCGGTAAATGAAGAGGCTGTTACTCCTCCGCCTGTGCCCGCAGCGCAGGAATGGGCTGACAAACTTGGTATTAAGTATGATCCTGACAAGGTCGCTCCGGCTTATTCAGCCCGCCCGGCAGCCTCTGCACCGGCTGAGGGCTGTCAGCAGCCTGCGGCTTATGCAGCACCGTCACATACACCTGCCAATACCGGAGAGAACGCTGAGGGAATGCCTCCCACCAATCTTATATGGGCCGTGCTCGTCACAATACTTTGCTGCACAATACCGGGCATCGTGGCTATCGTCATGTCGTCAAAAGTGACTTCTCGCTATCAAGCCGGTGATATCGAGGGGGCACGTCGCGCATCCAAAGCCACTGAATGGTGGGTGATTATCTCATTCATACTCGGCATACTGAGCGCCACTCTTTACATGCCGTTATCTCTCTTCTTCAATTGAAATTTACTTGCACAGATATTCTCTACTTGAATAACAATCCTAAAAATAAAGTCTATAAAATTCTGACCACGAGGAATATCCTGATTATCGTCGGGATACTCCTCGCGGCCTTATACTTCACTATTGATCCGGCGCAGTCAGTATGGATGCCAAAATGTCTCTTCCACACCCTCACCGGATGGGACTGCCCGGGATGCGGAGCGCAGCGCATGAGTCACGCGCTATTGCATCTTGACTTCGCTCAGGCATGGCGTGCTAACGCAATGCTGCTCTGCGTCTTACCTTACATTATCTTCTGGCTTTATATCGAACTTACTCCCCGGTCAAATCCCTCTGCTGCCCACTATTCTCCGCGCTTCGGAGCCATCAGACGCGCCCTCAACTCCAACACAGCCATCGCCATCATCACCCTCGTCCTCCTGTCCTGGACACTGCTCCGCAATCTCTTATAACGCAACCCTTCTTATCTACCCCCCTTTGAAGTCATTGACCCAACTCAATTTTTGTTATAAAATGCTAAAAAATTTGGGAATTAGAAAAAAAATATTAATTTTGGATTTTGGAATGTAATAATGAAATATTTATTACGTTGACCATAATAACCATTTTCAACCAAATTTCAACCTAAAATAAATATTTACAAACTATTACATATTTATATAATTCAATAATCTACTTATGAGACGTACTTTTCTTAAGGCAGGTCTATTGACATTGGCTTCCGCAGCCGCCCTAACCTTTGCCATCACGGCGACCGCTACTACAGACGGTTGGCGTCGGCAGGGACAGGAGCCGCGTGAGAAGACTTTTGTAAAGAAGACCTTGACTGTGCAGTCGCAGTTTAAGCGCAACCACGGCATCGGCAGCTCTACGGCCGACACCCAGCTTCGTCCCCTCGGTGACGGAATCCAGCACACCCGTATCAACCACCGTGCCGTCAGCAAGACAGCCCGCACAATGGAGAACCCCATCGGCTCTCTTTACGCAGTTGTGCCCCGCTACGTCGGCATGGAATATACCTATGAGGCATTCATCGGTAAGATTGACACCAAAGCCGGCACTCTTACCCCCCTGCATTACAGCAGTGCATTCTGCCCCTATATCGGCTCTGACTTTACTTTCCAGACCAACGTCTATCGTAAAGGCCAGATTTATTGCCCCGAACACCGCACTGACATGGTGGAAGGCAGCTCTTCTTTCGTATGGACTATCGTCGACCTTGAGTCAGGCGATGTTACCGCTGTGGTCAACATTGATGAGGACGCTTTCGGTGCTCCTTATTCAGTGACTTACGATGAGCATAACGACCTTTTCTACGGCGTAGCGCTCAGCAGCGATGCAGCCAACCAGTTCTGCATCTACGACCCCAAGAAGTTCAATCTCGACGGCACTCCCACACATGACGCCGTGCAGTATCTTGGCAACATCGGTAATGGCAGCAACTACATCTCTACCGTAGTATACAATCCCCTCGATGGAGAGGTATATGCCTTTGACCAGGACAACAACGTATACCAGATCCTTATGGATCCCACCAACGCCTTTACTAAAGTACAGGCTATCGAGGCAGGCTACCTTGAGTATAACAGCTCACAGCTCTTCGAAGAGGGCGTCACCACTCCTATGGTATATAGCCCCAGAGACGAGATGTTCGTGCTCAACTATCCCGACAACTCTCTCAAAAAGAACATACTCCTTTATGTAGACCCCAACGACTGGAACGTATATGAAGGACGTATCATCAATTCGAACATCAATCCCTACATCTCCGCACTCATCTGTGCTGACGAATTTGCTGAGGCTGATGCGCCCGAACTTGCTGCTGCTCCCCAGCTCCTTTTCGAGAACAACAGCCTTAACGGCACAATCACCATCACCGCTCCCGAGTTTACTTACTACGGTGTAGCCATCGGCTCAACTCCCATCGACGTTACTCTCAAGATTGACGATGACGTAGTGTTCCAGGGCAAGATGAGCGCTAAGGAGACTAAGACCGTCAATGCAACTGTGACTGAAGGCAATCACACTGTCACTCTCGTAACTGCTATTGATGGCAAGGAGAGCCCCGTACGCAGCATGACCTTCTACGCCGGTAATGACACTCCCTTGGCTCCCGCCAACCTCAAGCTTGACATCGACAAGCTCACTTGGGAAAATCCCGGCAAGGTAGGTATCCACGGTGGCTATGTAGAGGCTGACAACATGGAATATGATATTTTCGTAGACGGTGTGCAGCAGAACATTACTCCGGTAGAGGCTACAGAATACACTCTCCGAATGCCCGCTGACATGAAGCGCGCCAGCATTCAGGTGTTCGCTTCGGCCAACGGCAAGAAGTCAGATGCCGCTACGCTCAACGACGTTATCGGTACGGCTCTTGAACTTCCCGTAGCGTTCGCTCCCACTAAAGATCAGTTCCAGCTCTTCACTGTCATCAACGCTAACGGTGACAATCAGGCTTGGTATGCATCCAACATCAATGAGGGCAACCTCTCATATCCCGCAGCCATCTTCAACATCGGCTACTTCGTAGACGCTGACGACTGGTTGATTCTCCCGGCAATTCACTTTACGAGTGCCGATGAGCTTTACAACTTCGCATTTGAAATCGCATCACCCGGTGCCAACGATACTTCCGAAGAGTCATTTGCCATTTACCTGGCTGAACGTCCCAATCCGGAGGCAATGCGTAAAGGCACTTGCATCTACCAGCGCGACCTCTTCGTAAAGGGCACACAACACCTCTGGGATCCGATGTCATTCAACTTCGTGGCTAAGAACCCCGGCAACTATTATATCGGCATCTACTGTTACTCTTCGAAGGAGAACAACTCAGCCGGTATGTATCTGCGCAACTTCACCGTCAAGTCTCTTGACGGCCAGACCTCAGCCGCTCCCGGCGACTCCGAGAAGATTACTGTATCACCCGCTGAATACGGCGACCAGGCTGCTTCATTCGAAATCAAGGTTGCTACCGTAGACATGGCCGGCAAGCCTCTCGATCCCAACAAGGATGTCACTTACACTATCGTATGTGAGCAGACCGGCGATGATGTTACTGTAGCAGGCAAGCCCGGTGAGACTATCACCGCCATTTGTGGCGCTGTAGGCTATGACGGATATGCTGACTTCTGCATCACTCCTTCCAACGAGCATGGCTTCGGCTACACTCGCGTGCGCCGCGTATACGTAGGTATCGACACTCCGCTGCCTCCGGTGAACATCAAGGGCGTCCCCGCTGATGACAACCTCAGCATGACCCTCTCCTGGGATGCTCCCGGCAACGTAGGTGAAAACGGCGGTTATGTAGACGTAGATGAACTTACTTACAACCTTTACACAAAATCCGGTATCACTTACTACAAGGTGGGCAGCACTAAAGAGCTCTCCACAGTCTTTGAGGTAGGCGCAGGCAGCACTACTCTTGCTGACTATCACGTAGGTCCCGCAGCCCAGAACGCTGCCGGTGAGTCTGTAGGCTCACAGTTCGTTCAGGAAATGCTCGGTAAGCCTTACGAGACTCCCTTCAAGGAATACTGGAACACTACCGGCTTCTTGATGAACCCCTACAACTTCCTGACCACCGGTGCATTCGCAATGTCAACTTGGGAGAACACCGGTATGCTCGAGGCTATCAATGAGGAATTCGCCGGTGCGAAGACCCAGCAGGGTGCCCTCATCTCTTACAGTATGGCCGGACACACAGAGACTCAGCTCATCATGCCTAAGGTAGAGACCAAGGGTATGAAGCGTGCCAACCTCTCACTCCGCTTCTGGGACTACAAGGACACTCCCGAACTGCGTCTCTTCGCTCGCTATCCCAACCAGCTCACATATAAACTGATTGAGACAATCGAGCCCAACAATCCCGCAAAGGGACAGTGGAATGAAGCTATCGTAAGCCTCCCTGCTGAGGTGCTCGACTGCCCGTGGGTACAGTTCAGCCTTCAGGCCTCTCTTACCGGCGCTACATCCGAATATCTCGCATTAGACACTTGGGCTATCTATCCCGACTGCGAATATGACCTCGGTATCACCGGCTTCACAGGTACTTCTCAGGCTGCTATCGGCGACAACCTTACTTACCGCTGCCTCGTGACAAGCGCAGGCTCCGAGCGCGCAAGCGGCGTCCTCAATATCGACATCGTGGACGAGAACGGCAAGGTATACGCTACTGACCAGACTGTCATCAATGACCTCCCCTCACTCTCTATCAATGAGCACAACGTATCATTCGAGCTTGACGGACAATTCAACGGCGTCAACAAACTTATCGCTCGCGCTACCGTGATATGCGATAACGACGAACTCGACACGAACAACGTCCGTGAGATCCCCGTAGAGATCAAGAGCTCACAGATACCCGCCGTATCCGACCTCGAAGGCTCACGCTCAGAAGAAGGTGTATCCTTCACCTGGAGCACTCCGACCTCTACTTACGGTGACTTCGACAACTTCGAGTATCATCCCGCCTTTGTCAAGACCGATATGATCGGCGACTGGCAGAACGTAGACCAGGACGGTCTCAAACCTCTCCAGATGAACAATGGCACACTCGAAATCAAGTGGGAAGGCTCTGAAGAGCCCTGTGGCTGGACAGTGGTAGACGCCGAGAAACTCGGTCTGCAGAACGACCCGCGCGCTTACACCCACTCCGGCAAACAGTATCTGATGGCCCGCTGCGCCGACATCCCCAGTGATGCCGACCCGCAGGCATACCAGACCAGCAAGTGGCTCATCTCACCGCGCATCCAGGGTGGCACAACACTCTCATTCTGGGCTAACACCCTCTCTACCGATACAGAGTATTTCGAGATTTGGTATTCAACCACCGGCACAGAGCTCGGCACTATCTCAAAACTCAACCCGAACGTATGCGGTGACTTCAGAGGACGTAAGGCCTTCTCAAAGAGTGGTAGCGACACATGGGAACTCATCTCTTACAAGATACCCGGCAACGCCAAGTATGTAGCTATCCGCTTCTGCTCATTCGACGGCCTCGCTCTCTTGATCGACGACCTCTCATTCACACCGCTTGAGATGCACACCGGCGCTGTAGACCACTACGCTCTCTACCGCAGCGACAACAACGCAGCATTCGCCAAGGTGGCTGACGACATCAAGGGCAACGCATTCGTAGACACTACATATCCCGACAGCGACGCCAAGTATTATCTGGCTTGCGTCAACGAGATAGACGGTGCCATGATGGAGGGTCCGAAGTCCAACAGCGTTCGCATCATCGGCTCTTCTGTAGCTGAAATAGCCGGCGAAACTGCTATCCGCGGTGGAGTAGGTGAAATCATCCTTATCGGCTTCGAAGGCCAGAACGTAGAGATCTTCACTGCCGACGGTAAGGTAGTATTCAATTCAACTGTGCGTGCTCAGCAGGCTCACTACGGTCTCGAGTCCGGCATATACCTCGTAAGAGTAGCCGGCCAGCAGACTAAGGTGCTTGTAAAATAAGACGACACACGTAATATCACACAAAGCGACAGGATATCCTCCTGTCGCTTTTTTTTTTGACCATTATTTATTAACTTTGCATCTGATGTTTGAGCAAGATACATATTACACGATACTGGGCGGCATGATAGTGCTGGCAGTAATCGTCTTCATAGCCCTCGGCAGAATTACTCCGGGCTACGGCATCACCTACCACAAGAAATGGGGACCTTCGATAGGCAATCGACTCGGATGGATTATCATGGAGGCGCCGGTGTTCTTTGCCATGCTCGCCATCTGGCTCTGCTCCCCGCGTCGCGGAGAGCCGACACTGATAGTCATCACCTCCCTCTTCCTGCTGCATTACTTCCAGCGCTCATTCATCTTCCCGCTCATGCTTAAAGGGAAAAGCAAGATGCCACTGACTATCATCACCTCGGGAATAATTTTCAATCTTATCAACGCATACCTTATAGGCGGCTGGCTCTTCTATATAGCGCCGGCTGACTTCTATACGGTGAGTTGGCTTTACAACCCTCTCTTCATCCTCGGGCTGCTCATCTTCATCGCCGGAATGGCCATCAATCTTAATTCCGACTATATCATCCGCCATCTTCGCCGTCCCGGCGACACGCGCCATTACATACCTCGCGGAGGTCTCTTCAGATATGTCACCTCCGCAAACTATTTCGGAGAAATCACGGAATGGCTCGGATATGCCGTTCTCTCGTGGAATCCGGGTGCTGCGGTCTTCGTGATATGGACCTTCGCTAACCTTGCTCCGCGTGCTCGCGCCACTCACCGACGCTATCTGAGCGAATTCGGCGATGAATACGCCGCGCTCGGAAGAAGATATATCATACCTTTCATCTATTGACATGCTTTTCACTCCAGCCAATATAGGACCCGTGACCCTGCGCAACAGAACCATCCGCTCAGCGGCGTTCGAGGGTATGGGACAAAACAACAACCCCACTCCCAAGCTGCGCGACTATCACTTCAGCGTAGCAGAAGGAGGCGTAGGAATGACAACACTCGCATACGCCGGAATATGCCGCTCTGCTCTCTCTTTTGACACCCAACTGTGGCTGCGTCCCGAGATTATCACCTCTCTGCGTGAGATCACTGACGGTATTCACCAACGTGGTGCCAAAGCCTCCATACAGATAGGCCATTGCGGCAATATGACCCATATTGCTACGGCCGGAGGCATCCCCGTGGCTCCCAACACCGGCTTCAACCTCTATTCGCCCACCATCTGTCGCGGTCTTCGCAAGGATGAACTCGTCACCCTCGCCCGGCAATTCGGAGAGGCTGTAGACACTGCCCGAGATGCCGGCTTCGACTGCGTGGAGGTACATGCCGGACATGGATATCTTATCTCTCAATTCCTCTCACCATACACCAATCATCGGAAAGATGAATACGGCGGTTCTCTCGACAACCGTATGCGCTTCATGCACATGTGTCTTGACGAGGTGATGAAGCATGCCAGCTCTGACATGGGCGTTGTCGTAAAGACCAATATGCGCGATGGCTTCAAGGGGGGACTCGAGATTGACGACTGTCTCACGGTGGCTAAAGAGATCGAGAAGCATGGAGTCCATGCAATCGTGCTTTCAGGAGGCTTTGTCAGCAAAGCGCCGATGTACGTGATGCGTGGAGAAATGCCCATCTACACGATGACGCACTATATGAAGCAGCTGTGGCTGAAATATGGTGTGCGCATGGCTGGCAAGTACATGATAAAGCCGGAGCCTTTCAAACCCCTCTATTTCCTTGATGATGCGCGCTTATTCCGTCGCGAGCTTTCACTTCCGCTGATATACGTAGGTGGCGTCATTGACCGTCCTGGAGCGGAAAAGGTGCTCGACGAGGGATTTGAATTCATACAGATGGGGCGCGCACTGCTCAATGAGCCGGACTTCGTCAATAAGATGATGCAGGATGAAGAGCATCGCTGCGGATGCGATCACGTCAATTATTGTATCGCGCGTATGTATTCGAAAGAGATGGCATGCCACAAGCATCTTAACGAACCCCTTCCCCCGAAAATCGTCAAGGAGATCGAGAAAATCAAGGCACGCAATTAAAGGAAGATTTTCCTTCTCCTGATGGAATATTGTCTTTCAGATTAAAATGGCATTCAGAAAAGTTACAGATATAAAAGGGCGCATAGCGTTAGTGACCGGAGCCAGTGGTGGCATCGGTCTGGAATTTTGTCGCGAACTGGCTCGCCGCGGTGCTGATATTGTCATGGCTGCCATAGACGATGTGCCGTTGCATGAAGCTGCCGCTGAGATAGCTGACCGTTATAACGTCAGCACCTATCCACTCACCATCGACCTTTGCCGTGAAGATTCCACCTCCATTATTGACGACTTTCTGACAGCAAATGCGCTTGAGCCCTATATCTTAATCAATAATGCGGGCATATTCTCTTTCAATTTTATTACGGAGACTCCGGAGCGAAAAATCAATGCCTTTATAGACTTACACGTCCGCTCCGTGACATTGCTCAGCCGACGAATGGCCGACAGAATGGCTGCGGCCGGCGAAGGCTTTATACTTAATATTAGCAGCATGTCGTGCTGGATGCCCATGCCCGGTCTGGCCATGTATGCTGCCACGAAGGCCTACATCCGCGTCTTCACACGCGCGTTGCATTACGAGATGCGCGACTCCGGCGTGCGCGTCATGGCAGCATGTCCCGGCGGTATCGCTACCGACCTCTTCGGACTCCCTGAGAATCTTAAGCGTCTCGCTCTGCGCTTGGGAGCGATTGCCCGTCCGGATGCCTTTGTCAAAGGTGCCGTCAAACGATTGCTTAAAGGGAAAATGCAGTATATAAATGGATTGACCAACCGCCTCGCCATCCTATTCATAGGAATACTCCCGACGTCCGCTCGCATGCAGGTGAAGCACCGCATGCTGGACCGCAACATCAAAAAACCATAGGTATTTGTCAGTGACCCTGTATTTGGAATGGGATCTTAAAAAAATTTCTTTATATAACTTGCAAGAGAATAAATAGATGCATCAATATTTAATTTCCGACGTATCTCCTTAGTTAAGTTATACACACCTCCTACCCCGATATACCCACCGATATCTTTTGTGCGCATCCCTATCGCTATCAAGCACATGCAATGGATTTCCTTGTCTGTGAGTTTTCCTTTTTCCATCACCATATATAGCTGAGGAGAGATGGTCTTGATCTCATTTGAAAGCCTTTTTAGAAAGGCCTCCTTGTCTTTTTTAATCATTGATTGGATGAAATCAAATTTCTCACGATACTCTTTATTGCCTGACACCTCATAAGCCAACAGACCATTCAACGTTTCAATCTGTGACCGAATCAGAGATTCAATCCGCGTGTTATCTATCTTGATGGATTGAAGACTACGTATCTCCTGCCGGAGGGAGTCCATCATGCTTTTCTGATCATCTATTACTCCCTTTAATTTTACGGATTTACTCCTCATTACAAAATAGGCAATTAGACCCGTTAGGCAAATCAGCAAACTTATAATAATCCAGAATGATTTTTTTCGTTCACTCTCCGCTAATACAGATTGCGCCTTCAATTGGAGTTGATACTTATTTTGAGTAAAGAGCAAACTGTCACGGAAGATATCATTCATGTAATGTTCATACACTCCCAGATACTCCTTATATGCGTTCAACGCCCCTTTATAATTATCCGTACTTTCCAGAAGTTCTGTCTTTATGGCAAAATATTGCAATGAATCATCTATATTTGAAAGTGCTTCCTGATCCGGTAATTTTTGTAGAGCGGTATGATAATCGCCCATTTTAATATATGACAAGGACTTTATCAGACTTGTTTTGATAGAAGGCGGAGCGCTGACACTGTCACTTATCTCAAGGACCTCACTTAGTTTTTCCTTATTCCCGTTATATGCGTAAGCCACCATCATCTCATTTTGAATATAATCCGCCTCATGTAAATATTTTATGAAATATGGATAATATTCTCCGAGTACTGAATCGGCCAGTGCTGAGTCGTCTGTAAGATTGGCTCCACTCAAAATTCTTGCCATACACAGTGTCTCTGAAAGCGTATCTCCAAGAGCTTTGTATATTTTAGAGGCTTCTTTATTGACGGCAATATACTTATCAAGCCGATATTGCTTGGCATACATATTGCCTTCTGCGATAAGCAAGCGGGCCAGAGCGTGGCGGTCGGTGCAGTGGGCTGAGTCTTCGGCTGCGCGGAGGAATGAGGTGAGGGCGGCATCATCTTCGCCACGGTTCATGTGGATGCGGCCTTCGTAGTAGCGGGTCTTCAACCGCTCGTCGGGTGTGCCGTGCTTTTCGTAATAATCTATTGCGGGCTGCAGGATGGCGAAGGATGTGGTGTCGACGTAATTCTTGTCAATAGCCATCGACATCAGCAAGGCATAGCGAGCGCGGTCAGCCTTCCCTCTGACGGTATTTGTATCCACAAGCTCCAGCAGTGTGAGCGCAGAGTCAGGATTGGCCTCCATGACCGCGTCGGCGCGGTTCATCAGCGCGGTGGCTTCCGGTGAAGTGCGCGGCTTACACCCCTCAATCACCATTAGTGCAATTAAGGCGGCAGTAGCAACTGCGGCAACAGCCACGACAATCCCTCGGCTCCGTTTATAGGTTTTATCCTTTGCCATACCACAAATTTACGACATTCCTATCATCCCGGCAAATTTAATGACTGCATTTTATATACCGGAGGCGGACGCATTATGCGGTATTGTCAGTAGGACATTCTTGAAAACAATACCTATTGTCGCGTCGCCTCCGGATGAGATTTTCGCTAAAAATCGAGAGGTTTGCTGTCAAAGTATCCGAAATGGAATGATAGTGATGAAATGCGGTCGTTCCAGGATTTTGATGAATTGATCAATTTGACATTCTTCAGACTGTTTCTGGATAACTTCCGGTTATTGTAGGAAGCTATAAAACTAACCCTGTGTTTACTTCTTGGAATGCCGGTATCTCCATAATTATAGTTGCCGTCATCCCACACTGTCAGTACGGCACACACGTTTGGATCCGCACCGCCGTAGTATACGGCTACAGATGATATCTTGTCATTCATATCGTTCATCTTGAGATCACGAAGATTCTGAGAATTATGGATTGTCATAAATATAATCTCCGTTTTCATCAAGCTCTGCCATAGTGGAATATA